>JANNXB010000205.1:0-33270 GCA_031409355.1 Betaproteobacteria bacterium
TGGCGCATCGGCTCCGTGGTCGCGACCGCGGACCACAATACGCCGACGACGGGTTGGGAGCGCGGCCTCGCCGGCATCGAGGATCCGATCGCGCGGCTGCAGGTCGACACGCTTACCGCGAACATCAAGGAATACGGCGCCAAGGTCTATTTCCCGTTCCTCGACAAGCGCCAGGGCATCGTGCACGTGATCGGGCCCGAGCAGGGCGCGACGCTGCCGGGCATGACGGTGGTGTGCGGTGATTCGCATACCAGCACGCACGGCGCTTTCGGCTGCCTCGCGCACGGCATCGGCACCTCGGAAGTCGAGCACGTGCTCGCGACGCAGACGCTGGTGACGAGGAAGATGAAGAACATGCGCGTCTCCGTCGAGGGGGCGCTCGGGAATGGCGTGACGGCGAAAGACGTGGCGCTCGCGATCATTGGCCGCATCGGCACGGCGGGCGGGACCGGCTGCGCCGTGGAGTTCGCGGGCAGCGCGATTCGCTCGCTGACCATGGAAGGCCGCATGACTCTCTGCAACATGGCAATCGAAGCGGGCGCGCGCGCCGGCATGGTGGCCGTGGACGACACCACCGTTCAATACCTCAAGGGGCGCAGCTTTTCGCCGAGCGGGCCCGAGTGGGACCAGGCGGTCGCGACGTGGAAGCTGCTGCACAGCGATGCGGACGCGAAGTTCGAGCATGAGTTGACGTTCGATGCGCGCGACATCGCGCCGCAGGTCACCTGGGGCACCTCGCCCGAGATGGTGGTGGCGGTCCAGGATCATGTACCCGATCCGGACAAAGAGAAGGATCCGGTCAAGCGCGAAGGCATGGAGCGCGCGCTCGTCTATATGGGACTTAAGCCGCGCACGCCGATCCAGGACATCAAGCTGGACAAAATTTTCATCGGCTCCTGCACCAATTCGCGCATCGAGGACCTGCGCGCCGCGGCCGCGGTGGCCAAGGGGCGCAAGGTGGCCTCGAACATCAAGCTCGCGATGGTGGTTCCGGGCTCCGGCCTGGTGAAGGCGCAGGCCGAGAAGGAAGGGCTGGACAAGGTGTTCCGCGACTCGGGCTTCGAGTGGCGCGAACCGGGTTGCTCGATGTGCCTGGCGATGAACGCCGACCGCCTCGAGCCCGGCGAGCGCTGCGCCTCGACCTCGAACCGCAATTTCGAAGGCCGCCAGGGCTCGGGCGGACGCACCCACCTGGTGAGCCCCGCGATGGCCGCGGCGGCGGCGATCGCCGGCCATTTCGTCGACGTCCGGAAATTGAGCTGATGGAAAAGTTCACCGTCCTGAATGGCCTCGTGGCGCCGCTCGACCGCGCCAACGTGGACACCGACGCCGTCATTCCGAAGCAGTTCCTGAAATCCATCAAGCGCAGCGGCTATGGCGAGAACCTGTTCGACGCGTGGCGCTACCTGGACATCGGCCAGCCGGGCATGGACCACTCGAAGCGCCCGCTGAATCCGGATTTCGTGCTCAACCAGCCGCGTTACAAGGGCGCCGAGGTCCTGCTCGCGCGCAAGAACTTCGGTTGCGGCAGCTCGCGCGAACACGCGCCCTGGGCGCTGCAGCAGTACGGCTTCAAGTGCGTTATCGCGCCGTCCTACGGCGACATCTTCTTCAACAACAGCTTCAAGAACGGTTTCCTGCCGGTGGTGCTTTCGGAAACCGAAGTGGACAGCCTGTTCTACGATTGCGCGCTGCCGGGATTCCGCGTCGTCGTGGACCTAGAGCGGCAGACCGTTGCGACCACCGACGGATCGAAGTCGTACAAGTTCGACGTGGACCCTTCGCGCCGCCACTCGCTGCTGAATGGCCTGGACGAGATCGCTGTCACGCTGCGCCATGCCGACGAGATCCGCGCCTTCGAAGCGCGCCGGCAGGCCCAGTTCCCCTGGCTGTTCAGGTAGCGCGGCCATGAAAATCGCGGTTCTGCCGGGCGACGGTATCGGCAAGGAAATCATTGCGCAAACCATCAAGGTGCTGGGGCGCCTCGGGCTGAAGTTCGAGTTCGAAGAGGCCCCGGTGGGCGGCGCGGGCTACGAAGCCTCGGGCCATCCGCTGCCGGAGAAGACGCTGGCGCTGGCGAAGCAGGCCGACGCCATCCTGTTTGGCTCGGTCGGCGACCCGAAATACGACAACCTCGAATCCTCCAAGCGCCCGGAGCAGGCGATCCTCGGGCTGAGGAAAGAGCTGGCGCTGTTCGCCAACCTGCGGCCGGCGCAGGTCTATGCCGAACTCGCGGACGCATCTTCCCTGCGGCCCGAAATCGTCGCCGGACTGGACATCCTGATCGTGCGCGAACTGACCGGCGACATCTACTTCGGCGAGCCCAAGGGCATCCGGCAGCATGCGACGGGCGGCCGCGAAGGCTTCGACACCATGCGCTACACCGAGGCCGAGATCCGCAGGATTGCCGCGGTCGGCTTCGCCGCTGCGCGCAAGCGGGGGAAGAGGGTCTGTTCGGTGGACAAGGCCAACGTGCTGGAAACGTCCCGGCTCTGGCGTGAAGTGCTGACAGTCGAGGGAAAAAAGCATCCGGACATCGAGCTTTCGCACATGTACGTCGACAACTGCGCCATGCAGCTGGTGCGCAATCCGAAGCAGTTCGACGTCATAGTGACCGGCAACCTGTTCGGCGACATCCTTTCGGACGAGGCCTCGATGCTGACGGGCTCGATCGGCATGCTGCCTTCGGCATCCCTGGACGCGAACAACAAGGGCCTGTACGAGCCGATCCACGGCTCGGCGCCCGACATCGCCGGCAAGGGCGTGGCGAACCCGCTCGCGACGATCCTGTCGGCGGCGCTGATGTTGCGCCATTCGCTGAACCAGGGCGCCGCCGCGGAGCGCGTGGAGCAGGCAGTGAAGAAAACGCTGCGCGACGGCTACCGTACCGCGGACATATATACTGCGGGTACGAGGAAGGTGAGCACCGTGGAGATGGCGTCCGCGGTCGCGGAACGGCTGTAGAAAATGGAAATGCGCAGGAATCGGTCATGTTGAGAGTCGGCATCGCAGGTTGGCGGGGCATGGTGGGTTCGGTGCTCGTGCAGAGGATGCGCGAGGAAAAGGATTTCGACCATGTCGAACCCCTGTTCTTTTCCACCTCGCAGGCGGGCGGCAAAGGCCCGGACATCGGCAAGCCCACGGCGCCGGTGGGCAGCGCCACCGATATCGAGGCGCTGAAAAAGCTCCCGGTCATCATCTCCTGCCAGGGCGGCGACTACACGAACGACGTCTATCCGAAGCTGCGCGCCGCGGGCTGGACGGGCTACTGGATCGACGCCGCGAGCGCGCTGCGCATGAAGGACGACGCGGTGATCGTCCTCGATCCCGTCAACCTGGGCGTGATCCAGGATGCGGTGAAGCGCGGCACCAAGGACTTCATCGGCGGCAACTGCACCGTCAGCCTGATGCTCATGGGCGTGGCCGGGCTGCTGCAGCGCGACCTGGTGGAATGGATGACCTGCATGACCTACCAGGCGGCGTCAGGGGGCGGTGCCGCGCAGATGCGCGAGCTGGTACAGCAGATGGGGCACCTCGGGCAGATCGCCAAGCCGCTCACCGACGATCCCGCGAGCAGCGCCCTGGACATCGACCAGCGTGTCACCGCGGCGCTGCGCAACGGCGCGATGCCCAAGAGCGAGATCGGCTATCCGCTGGCCGCCAGCCTCCTGCCCTGGATCGACAAGGATCTCGGCGACGGCCAGAGCCGCGAGGAATGGAAAGCGCAGGCCGAGGGCAACAAGATCCTCGGGCGCAGCGAGCGCCCGATTCCGATCGACGGGATCTGCGTGCGCGTCGGCGCGATGCGCTGCCACAGCCAGGCGCTGACCATCAAGCTGAAAAAGGATGTTCCGCTGGGCGAAATAGAAGGCATGCTCGCGGAAGCGCACGATTGGGTGAAGGTGGTTTCGAACCGGCGCGAGGAATCGCTCGCGGAACTGACGCCGGCTGCGGTTACCGGGAAGCTGGCGGTTCCAATCGGCCGCCTGCGCAAAATGCCGATGGGCGGCGAGTATCTTGCCGCGTTCACCGTGGGCGACCAGCTGCTTTGGGGCGCCGCGGAACCCTTGCGCCGGATGCTGCGAATCCTGCTGGATTCCGGGGTGCGCTAAGAGGTTCGGCCACAGGGCAAATTTCCTTGTTGCCCAAGGCACTACCGCAGCAAAATCGAGAAGGTCTCTCAGGTTGCAGGGCTAACGCCATGATGTTATGGTAGTCGGTCCCGGAAGAACGACTCAGGGTGCGCTCAGTGGGGAAAAAAATGTCCGGAATTCGTATTGCCTTGGCGGCGCTGCTTTGCGCGCCGCTCATGGCCTATTCGGCAGGGCTTGGCAGGCTTGCGGTCACTTCCGCGCTGGGCCAGCCGCTAAGCGCCGAAATCGAGATCGTCTCGCTGCAGCCGGGCGAAGAGGATTCCCTGTCGGCGCGGCTCGCTCCGCCCGAGGCGTTTCGCCAGGCCGGCATCGAACTGAGTTCCGCGCTGATCGGCCTGCAGCTTGCGATCGACAAGCGCGGCGGCCGTCCCGTCATCCGGCTAAGCACTTTGCAGCCGGTCAACGAACCCTTCCTCGATGTCCTGATCGAATTGCAGTGGTCGACCGGCCGCCTGGTGCGCGAATACACCTTCCTGCTGGATCCGCCTGAATACCGCGCGCCCAAGCCCGCCGCCGCCCCGGCACCCGCCGCAAAGCCCGCGCCGGTCGCGGTGCCGACGCCCACCGCTCCCGCGCCACGCACTGAAGCACGGCCCATTCCCGCGGCCCCTGCAAGCCCGGCCGCCGGTGCCAGGCAGGAAACCGTGAAGAAAGGCGACACGCTGGGCAACATTGCGCGCCGTAACAAGCTCGATGGCGTGACGCTCAACCAGATGCTTACCGCGATATACCGCGCCAACGAGGACGCGTTTATCCGCGGCAACGTCAACCTGGTGAGGGCAGGCCGCATCCTGAACCTGCCCGACCGCGAGGCGATCGCCGCGATCAACGCGGCGGAAGCCAATCAGCTCGTGCAGTCGCACATGTCGGATTTTGCGGACTACAAGCGCAAGCTCGGCGCGGCGGTTGCGGCGGCGCCCGCTGCCCCGGTGCGTGAGCGCGAAGTCACCGGGCGCATCACCTCCAAGCCCGAGGCGCCGGCGCCGGCGGAGCAGAAGGACCAACTCAAGCTCTCGAAGGCGGATCCGAAGGCAGCACCCGGTGCAGCTGCCGCGCGTGCGGCGCGCGAGGACGACCGCGTGGCGCGCGAGCGCGCCCTGAAGGAATCGCAATCGCGCATCGGCGACCTGGAGAAGAACGTCGCTGACCTGCAGAAGCTCGTGGAAATGAAGAACCAGCAGTTGGCGGAACTGGAGAAGAAGGCGGCGGCGAAGCCGGCGCCTGCTCCGGCGCCCGCTCCGGTACCGGCGCCGGTAGCGAAAGCCCCGGAAGCGCCCAAGGAGGTCGCCAAGGAGGCGCCGAAAGAAGCGCCCAAGGAAGCCGCCAAGGAGGCGCCGAAAGAGGCCGCCAAGGAAGCGCCCAAGGACATCGCCAAGGAAGCGTCGAAGGCCGCCACCAAGGAAGCGCCCAAAGAGGTAGCGAAGGACGGCGCGGCCAAGGCCAAGGCTGCGGCGCCCAAGGCCGCAGCGCCCGAGAAAAACTTCATCGAAGAGTTCATCGAGGATCCGCTCGCGCTCGGCGGACTCGGCGCGGTGGTCCTCCTGCTGGGAGGCTACGGTGCCTGGGCCTGGCGCAAGAAGAAGAAGTCGCAAACCGGGTTCCAGGACAGCGTGCTGGGTGCCGCCACCGGAGCGGGCGCCTCTTCCGTGTTCGCGCCGGCGACGCCGCAGGGACACGACACGCCGCCGCCGCCCGCGGCCGCGATCGACGAATCGCAGGCTTCGGTCAGCGGCGGAAGCGTCGCGCCGGCGGAGAGCGACGAAGTCGATCCGATTGCCGAAGCCGATGTCTACATGGCATACGGCCGCGATGCGCAGGCCGAAGAGATCCTGAAAGAGTCGCTCGGCAAGGATCCGAACCGGTCCGCGGTGCATGCGAAGCTGCTGGAGATCTACGCCAACCGCAAGGATGCGAAGAATTTCGAGCAGACCGCGCTAAAGCTCAAGGGCCTGACCAGCGGCGCCGGTCCGGAATGGGAAAAGGCGATAGCCCTGGGCAGTGCCATCGATCCGGGCAATGGCCTGTACAGCGGCGGGGCAGCAGCCGAGGGGGCGCCCGCAGCGCATGCCGCTGGCGCACCGACGCTGGATTTCGACATCGACGGCGGCGCGGAGCCGGCGGCGGAAGCGAAGCCCGATTCGGGCGCCCTGGACTTCGACATTGGCGCGGCGGCTCCTGCTGCCGCCCCGGCGACCGATTTCGCTTCCGGCGGCACGCTGAAGCTGGATACGACCGCGACCAAGCCGGCCGACAGCGGGCTTGATTTCGACCTGGGCGGCGCTACGAACGAAGACGATGGCGATAAGACCATGCTGATGCCGCGCAAGGCGGCACCGGCAGCGCCGGATCCGGATGCCACCGTGGCGATGGACTTCGACCTCAACCTGGACCTGGGCAGTAGCAAGCCCGAGCCGGCGAAGGCTGCCGAAGCACCGCTCGACCTGGGCGGCCTGAGCCTGGACCTGGGCACCCCGGGCGACGCCGGTGGTGGTGGCAACGACGCGAAGTGGCAGGAAGTAGCCACCAAGCTCGACCTGGCGAAGGCCTACCAGGAAATGGGCGACAAGGATGGGGCGCGCGAATTGCTGAACGAAGTGGTGAAGGAAGGCGACGCGGCTCAGAAGGGCCAGGCCGAGCAGATGCTTTCCGGCCTGGGCTAGGCGCCGGGACCAGAAAACCAGGAACAGGGGAACCTAGGTTCCCCCGTCACCCTCTCCTAGCCGCGGCGCGCAAGCGACTGCGGCTTTTTCTTTATGGCGACCAGCTCACTTAACCGCATAGCACTGGGAATCGAATACGACGGCAGCCGCTTCCTCGGCTGGCAGACGCAGCCCGGGGGCGGCACGGTGCAGGACGCGCTCGAGTCGGCGCTTTCCGGCATCGCGGACGCACCGGTGCGCACGACCTGCGCGGGCCGCACCGATCGCGGCGTGCACGCGCGCGCGCAGGTGGTCCACTTCGACACCGGCGCGCAACGCCCGGACTCGGCCTGGGTGCGCGGCGTGAACGCGATGCTGCCCGATTCCATGGCAGTGCTCTGGTCGCAGCGCATGTCGAACGACTTTCATGCGCGTTATGCGGCGCGCTCGCGCACCTATCGCTATGTGCTCGTCAACCGGCCGATACGCCCGGCCCTCGCCGCGCGCTACGCGGGCTGGTTCCACGCCCCGCTTGAACTGGCGGCGATGCGGGATGCTGCCTCGCAGCTCCTTGGCGAGCATGATTTTTCGGCGTTCCGCGCGGCGGAATGCCAGGCGAAGAGCCCGGTACGCACGCTGCACGCCATCGGCATCGACCGCCGGGGCGAATGCATCGAGTTCACGCTGCGCGCCAATGCCTGGCTGCAGCACATGGTGCGCAACATCGTCGGCACGCTGGTGTACGTCGGCAAGGGCAAGCACCCGCCTCTATGGGTGAGGAAGGTCCTCGAATCGCGCGACCGCGCGCTCGCTGCGCCCACGTTCGGTTCCGAGGGCCTGTACCTTGACGCGGTGGAATATGACCCGCACTGGAATATTCCAGCCACTGAAACCGGAAAGATGGCTCTACCCATTTCATGAGAACTCGCGTCAAGATCTGCGGCATTACCCGGAGCGAGGACGCGGAGGCTGCCGCGCGCGCCGGCGCCGACGCCATCGGGCTGGTGTTCTATCCGCCGAGCCCGCGCTTCCTTAGCCTGGAATGGGCGCGCCAGCTGGCCAGCGAGGTGCCGCCCTTCGTCACCACGGTCGCCTTGTTCGTCAATCCGGCGGCGGCGGACGTATACACGGTCCTGGAGCGCGTCCGGCCGGCGATGCTGCAATTTCACGGCGAAGAGGATCACGTTTTCTGCGCGCAGTTCGGCGTGCCGTACGTCAAGGCTTGTCGGGTAAAGCCGGGGGTCGATTTGCTAGAATACCTGCGTCCGTTTTCCTCTGCGGCGGGGTGGTTGCTCGACAGCCATGTCGAGGAATACGGCGGCGTCGGGGAGTGCTTCGACTGGTCACTGGTGCCTGAGGAGCACGTGCGGGCGAAAATGCGGCCGCTCGTACTGTCCGGCGGGCTCGCGCCGGAGAACGTAGGCAGGGCGATCCGGCAGGTGCGTCCCTGGGCCGTGGATGTGTCCAGCGGCGTCGAATCCGCGAAGGGAATCAAGGATGCCGCGAAGATTTCCGCTTTCATGACCGAGGTCCGAAATGCAGATGTATGACTTGCCAGACCCGCGCGGGCACTTTGGCCCCTATGGCGGCGTGTTCGTCGCCGAGACGCTGAGCCATGCCCTGGATGAACTGCGCGAGGCCTACGAGCGCTGCTGCCGCGATCCGGCGTTCATGGCCGAGTTCCACTCCGAACTCAAGCATTACGTCGGCCGGCCGAGCCCGGTCTACCACGCCCGGCGCTGGTCGGAGATGCTTGGCGGCGCGCAGATCTATCTCAAGCGCGAAGACTTGAACCATACCGGCGCGCACAAGATCAATAACACCATGGGCCAGGCGCTGCTCGCGCGCCACATGGGCAAGAAGCGCGTGATCGCGGAAACCGGCGCCGGCATGCACGGCGTCGCCGCCGCCACGGTGGCGGCGCGCTTCGGCATGAAATGCGTGGTCTACATGGGCTCGGAAGACATCCATCGCCAGGCGCAGAACGTCTACCGCATGAAGCTGCTGGGCGCCGAGGTCGTGCCGGTCGAATCGGGATCGAAGACGCTCAAGGACGCGCTGAACGAGGCGATGCGCGACTGGGTGACCAACGTGGAGGACACCTACTACATCATCGGTACGGTCGCCGGCCCGCACCCATATCCGATGATGGTGCGCGATTTCCAGTCCGTTATCGGCGAGGAGTGCAAGCTGCAGATGCCGGAGATGATCGGACGCCAGCCGGATGCGGTGATCGCCTGCGTCGGCGGCGGTTCGAACGCGATGGGCATTTTCTATCCCTACATCGGCGATGCGAACGTGCGCCTGATAGGCGTGGAAGCGGCGGGCGAGGGCCTTGAGACCGGCCGGCACGCCGCCTCGCTCAGCGCCGGCACCCCCGGCGTGCTGCACGGCAACCGCACCTATCTCCTGCAGGATGCGAACGGACAGATCACGGAAACGCATTCAGTCTCCGCCGGCCTCGACTACCCCGGCGTCGGTCCGGAGCACGCGTGGCTCAAGGACCAGCACCGCGCCGAGTACGTGGCGATCACCGACGACGAGGCGCTCAAGGCGTTCAGCGATCTTTGCCACTACGAGGGCATCATCCCGGCGCTCGAATCGGCGCACGCCGTCGCCTACGCCGTGAAGATCGCGCCGTCGATGCCCAGGGACAAGGCACTGCTGGTGAACCTCTCGGGCCGCGGCGACAAGGACATGCAGACGGTCGCGGACCGGATGGGAATCAGGCTCTGATGTCGCGCATCGCCGGACGCTTCGCCGAACTCAAGGCCGCCGGGCGCAAGGCGCTGATTCCCTATATCACCGCGGGCGATCCGCTGAAGTCGAGCACGGTGCCGCTTCTGCACGGCATGGTGGAAGCGGGCAGCGACATCCTCGAAATCGGCGTGCCGTTCTCCGATCCGATGGCGGACGGGCCGGCCATCCAGCGCTCCTCCGAGCGCGCCCTCAAGAATGGAATTGGACTTTCTGATGTGCTGGGTTTTGTAAAAACATTTAGAGAGAAAGACAACCTAACCCCAGTCGTCCTGATGGGTTATGCCAACCCGATCGAGGCGATGGGCGTGGAAAAGTTCGTCGGGTCTGCGAAGACGGCGGGCGTCGACGGGGTCATTGTGGTCGACTATCCGCCCGAGGAGTGCGGCCCGTTCGCCGACCTGTGCGGCAAGGCCGGCATCGACTGCATTTTCCTGCTGGCCCCGACCTCCACGGACGCGCGCATCCGCGAAGTGGCGCGCGCCGGCACCGGCTACCTCTATTACGTGTCGCTGAAGGGCGTAACCGGCGTCAAGTCCGTCGACGTTGCCGAAGTCGCGGCCCAGCTGCCGAGGTTACGCGCCGCCTCGAAGCTGCCCATCGCCGTCGGCTTCGGCATCAAGGACGCAGAGTCCGCGCTCGCAATCTCGAAAATCGCCGATGCGGTGATAATCGGCAGTCGCATCGTGCAGGAAATCGAGAGCGCTGGAGCGGAACACGCGGCGGCGCGGGTGAAGGCGCTTCTGGCGCCGATCCGAAAGGCACTCGACGCATGAATGCGTCTCGTCACCACGCATGAGCTGGTTGCAGAAACTCCTGCCGCCGAAGATCCAGCGCGCCAGCGGCCCGCGCAAGCAGGTGCCGGAAGGCCTTTGGACAAAATGCCCGGCCTGCAGCGCGGTGCTCTACAGCACCGACCTGGAAAAAAACCTGAACGTCTGCCCCAAGTGCGGCGACCACCAGCGCATCGGCGCGCGCGCGCGCCTGGACGGGCTGCTCGACCCCGACGGACGTTTCGAGATCGGCGCCGAAGTGCTGCCGGTGGATACCCTGAAGTTCAAGGATTCGAGGAAGTACCCAGAGCGCCTGGAAGAGGCGCAGGCCTCTACCGGCGAGACGGACGCGCTGATCGTGCTGCAAGGTTCGATCAAGTCGCTCGGCGTGGTCTGCGCCGCGTTCGAGTTCGACTTCATGGGAGGCTCCATGGGTTCGGTGGTCGGCGAGCGTTTCGTGCGCGGCGTGCGCGTCGCGATCGAGCAGAAGATGCCCTACGTCTGCTTTACTTCCACCGGCGGCGCGCGCATGCAGGAAGGCCTGCTGTCGCTCACCCAAATGGCCAAGACGACGGCCTCCCTTACCGAACTCGCACAACGCAAGCTGCCGTTCATCACCGTATTGACCGATCCCACCATGGGCGGGGTTTCGGCCAGTTTCGCGATGCTGGGCGACATCGTCATCGCCGAGCCGAAGGCGCTGATAGGCTTCGCCGGGCCGCGCGTCATCGAGCAGACGGTGCGGCAGAGGCTGCCGGAGGGCTTCCAGCGCGCCGAGTTCCTGCTGGAAAAGGGCGCGATCGACATGATCGTGGACCGCAGGCAGATGCGGGACAGGCTGCACACGCTGCTCGCCCTGCTGCTCGGAAGGCCTTCCGACAACTCGTCGTGACGCTCGCCGGCTGGCTCGAGCACATAGAGCGGCAGCATCCGCAACCGATCGCTCTTGGGTTGGAGCGTGTTGCCGATGTTTTTTCGAGTTTAGAAACAAACTTTTCGTGTCCGATCCTGACCGTCGGCGGGACCAACGGCAAGGGTTCTACCTGTGCGCTGATGGAAGCGATCCTTTCCTCCGCGGGCTATCGCACCGGCCTCTACAGTTCGCCGCACCTGGTCCGGTACAACGAACGGGTGCGCGTCGCGGGCCGCGAAGCGAGCGACGGGGATCTGTGCGATGCCTTTGCCGCGGTGGAAGCCGCGCGCGGGGCGGTTCCGCTTACGTACTTCGAATTCGGAACGCTGGCGGCGTTCTGGCTGTATGCGCGATCCGGGATTGATGCCCTGGTGCTCGAGGTCGGCCTGGGCGGGCGGCTCGACGCAGTCAACGTGCTCGATGCTGATTGCGCAGTGCTCACCAGCATTGGCGTGGATCACGTCGAATTCCTCGGCCATACGCGGGAAGAGATCGGTCGGGAAAAGGCCGGCATTTTCCGCGCCGGCCGGCCCGCGGTGATAGCCGACCCTCAGCCGCCCGCAAGCGTGCTGGCGGAAATTGAACGCGTCGGCGCGGTCCCGGTGCTGCTCGGCCGGGACTTCGGCTATGCGAATCAGGGTACGCAATGGGCATTTTGGGGTCCGGCGGGAAAGCGCCCGGGCCTCGCGCATCCGGCATTGCGCGGCGGTATGCAGCTGCGCAACGCCAGTGCGGCAATCGCGGCCCTGGATACGTTGCGCCAGCGCCTGCCGATCGCGGCTCAGGACGTGCGCCGCGCGCTCGCCGAGGTGGTCCTGCCGGGGCGATTCCAGGTTCTTCCAGGCCGCCCGCAGGTGGTGCTGGACGTCGCGCACAATCCGGAAGCCGCCGCGGTGCTGGCGGCGAATCTCGGGGACGGCGGCTTCTCGCCGGAGACGATCGCCGTATTCGGCATGCTTAGGGACAAGGACATCGCCGGCGTGGTGCGCGCCGTTGCGCCACGGATCACCCGCTGGCATCTGGCATCATTGGCGGGAGCGAGAGGCGCTGATTCTTCGTTTCTGAAAAAAGTTCTTTTGCAGGAAAGAATTCAGGAACCCATCTTCGAACACGCCAGCGTGGCCGAGGCATTCGCAGCGGCGCGGAAGGAAGCGGCCGAAAATGATAAAATCATCGTCTTCGGCTCCTTCCTCACGGTCGCCGGCGCCTATGGCTGAAAATCAAGACGTCAATATGCTGAAGCGCCGCGGCCGCCGCCGGCTGGTGGGCGCCATCGCGCTCGTGCTCGCGGCGGTCATCGTACTGCCGATGGTGTTCGATTCCGAGCCGAAAGGCAGCGCGCCCCCGGTGAGCGTGCGCATCCCGGGCGAAGACGATACCGGGTTCACGCCCAAGGTCACGCCCAAGTCGCCGGCCCTGCCTGAGCAGAAGGCCGTCGAGAAGGTGGTGGCGAAGACTGTCGAAAAGGCTCCCGAGGCATTGCCGGAGAAGGCCGCGCCGCCGCCAGCCGAGAAGCCGGCGCCGAAAATAGAAATCACCGTCACCAAGGCCAAGCCACCCGCTCCGCCGGTTGCTGAGCAGAAGCGCGCCGAAGCGGCGCTGACAGGCGCGGTGGGCGGCGAGCAATTCATTGTTCCGGCCGGCGCCTACGCCGATCCAACAGGGGTCGTCGAAAAGCTGAAGGAAGCGAAAGTCCCGTATTACACCGAATCACTTGCCATCAAGGGGGGGACGGTGACGCGCGTGCGCGCCGGTCCCTTCGCCAGCCGCGAGGCCGCGGAGAAGGCGTTCGAGCAGTTGAAGGGCCTGGGCTTGAAACCGGGCAACATCGCCGCCAAATCCTGAGATGACCTGGCTCGATTACGCCGTCCTCGGCGTATTCGCCGCGTCCCTTGCCGTCGGTGCATGGCGTGGCCTGGTACGCGAAGTCCTGTCGATCCTCGGTTGGGTGATCGCGTTTCTGGCGGCGAATCTCCTGGCGGGCCCCCTGGGAACGCACATGCCGCAAGCAATCCCGAGTCCGGAACTGCGGGTCGCCGCCGCCTACGTGGCCGTTTTCGTCGTTTCCCTCGTTGTGACTTCGCTGCTGGGCTTGCTAATTTCAAAGATCGTGAAAGCCGCCGGCCTGGGCGGGGTGGACCGTGCGCTCGGTACGCTGTTCGGCGCGGCGCGCGGCTTGCTCATCGTGCTGGCGGCCGTCCTGCTGGCGGGGCTGACCAGTGCGCCAAGACAGCCGTTCTGGAAGGATTCGGCCAGCGGCCCTTTTCTAGTGCAGGCGGCGCAAGCCCTGAAACCGCTGCTTCCGCAAACGTTCGCGGAACGCTTGCGTTATGATTAGACCTTAGCACTGGGGGCATTCTCCGATGTGCGGAATTCTCGGCATAGTCGCTCGCTCACCCGTCAACCAGCTTCTCTACGACGGGTTGCTGCTCCTGCAGCACCGCGGCCAGGACGCCGCAGGCATCGTCACAAGCGAGAACAACTCGTTCCACATGCAGAAGGGCACGGGCATGGTGCGGGACGTGTTCCGTACGCGCAGCATGCGCTCCTTGCCGGGCAACATCGGCATCGCGCACTGCCGTTACCCGACGGCCGGTTCGGCCTCCAGCTCGGCTGAAGCGCAGCCTTTCTACGTCAATTCCCCGTTCGGCATCGTGCTCGGCCACAACGGCAACCTGACCAACTCCGACAAGCTGAAGGAGGAGATGTTCCGGCAGGACCTGAGGCACATCAACACCAATTCGGATTCCGAGGTGCTGCTGAACGTGCTCGCGCACGAACTGGAGAAGGCCTCGGTCAAGCTGCGCCTCGACCCGCAGACGATTTTCACCGCAGTATCGAACGTGCATCGGCGCGTGCGCGGCGCCTACTCGGTGATCGCGATGATCGCGGGGCACGGGGTGCTTGCGTTCCGCGACCCGTACGGGATTCGTCCCGCCGTCATCGGCTACAACGAGACGCCCGGCGGCATCGAGTACATGGTGTCATCGGAGTCGGTCGCCGTGGAGGCGCTCGGCTATCGCATGCTGCGCGACATCGCGCCCGGCGAGGCGGTGTTCATCGACGAGGACGGCAATTTCTTCAGCCAGCAGTGCGCCGACAAGGCGAGCCTGAATCCGTGCATATTCGAGTACGTCTACCTGGCGCGGCCCGATTCCCTGATCGACGGCGCGTCGGTCTACGAGGCGCGCCTGCACATGGGCGAGAAGCTGGCCGAGAAGATCAAGCGCCAGTACCAGCACCTGGACATCGACGTGGTGATCCCGATCCCGGATTCGAGCCGCCCGTCGGCGCTGCAGCTCGCGGCCGGCCTGGGCGTGCCCTACCGCGAAGGTTTCGTGAAGAACCGCTACATCGGCCGCACCTTCATCATGCCGGGGCAGGCCGTGCGTTCGCGCTCGGTGCGCCAGAAGCTGAACGTGATCGGCGTGGAGTTCAAGGGCAAAAACGTGCTGCTGGTGGACGATTCCATCGTGCGCGGCACCACCAGCCGGGAAATCGTGACGATGGCGCGCGAATCGGGGGCGCGCAAGGTGTTCTTCGCCTCCGCTGCACCCCCCGTGCGCTTTCCCAATGTATACGGCATCGATATGCCCACGCGCGCGGAGCTGATCGCCGCCCACCGCAGCGAGGACGAGGTGGCGGCCGAGATTGGAGCCGATGCGCTCATCTACCAGGACCTGGAAGCACTCAAGGAAGCGGTGCGCGAGTCCAATCCGAGGCTCTCGTCATTCGAGACTTCCTGCTTCGACGGGGTGTATGTCACCGGCGACGTGACCAGCGATTACCTGCACGTCATCGAAACCCGCCGGGACGCGCAGCGCGACACCGAAGAGGACGAAGGCGCGCAGCTGGACCTCAACCTGGCGGCAACGGGGTGATTTTGGTATAATCCATTCTTACGCGCCGATTTGAGCCAGCTTGCGGGCGCGCTATAAATTCAGCTAAAGCGTGCCGAACCCCGGTCCGCTTAGTAACGAAAGGATCGGGGTTTTTTATGGCCAAACGCAGTCTTTCCACCCTTGGCGTGCGCGCGGGCACAGTCCGCAGCCAGTTCAACGAGCACTCCGAGGCGTTGTTCCTGACCTCTAGCTTCGTGTTCGAAAACGCCGCGCAGGCCGCGGAGCGCTTTACCGGCAGCGGGAGCGGCTTTGTCTATTCCCGCTTCACCAATCCCACCGTTTCGATGTTCCAGGATCGCCTCGCCGCGCTCGAAGGCGCGCAAGCCTGCGTCGCGACGGCCTCGGGCATGTCCGCAATCCTCGCCACCTCGATGGCGCTGCTCAAGGCGGGCGACCACGTGGTCTGTTCCAACGCGGTGTTCGGCGCCACGGTGCAGCTCTACGTCACGATCCTCGCGCGCTTCGGGGTCGAGACCAGCTTCGTTTCCCCGACCAGGGTCGAGGAGTGGCAGCGCGCGGTGCGCCCGAACACGAAGCTGTTCTTCCTCGAGACACCGTCCAATCCGCTGGGCGAGGTGTGCGACATCGCCGCGCTCTCGGCCCTGGCGAAGAAGTCCGGCGCGCTGCTGGCGGTGGACAACTGCCTGTGCACGCCGATACTCCAGCGGCCGCTGGAATTCGGCGCGGACCTGGTCATCCACTCGGCCACCAAGTACCTGGACGGGCAGGGCAGGGTGCTCGGCGGCGCGGTACTCGGGCCCAAAGGTCCGGCCATGGAAGCGGTGTTCGGCTTCCTGCGCACGGCCGGACCCTCGCTGTCGCCGTTCAATGCTTGGGTGATCCTGAAAGGCTTGGAAACGCTGGAAATCCGCATGCTCGCGCAATCCGAGCGCGCGCTCGAACTCGCGCGCTGGCTGGAGAAGCATCCGAAAGTCTCGCGCGTCTACTACCCGGGCCTCGAATCGCACCCGCAGTACGCATTGGCAAAGCGGCAGCAGCGGACCGGCGGGGCGCTGGTGTCATTCGAAGTGAAAGGCGGCCGCGAGGCCGCCTGGAAAGTGATCGATTCGACCGAGCTCATCTCGATCACCGGCAACCTCGGCGACGTGCGCACGACGATCACGCACCCTGCAACCACGACCCATGGCCGCATCACACCAGAGGCGCGCGCTGCCGCGGGCATTACCGAAGGGCTGATTCGCGTGGCTGTCGGGTTAGAGGCTGTAGAGGACCTGAAGGCAGATCTTCAAAGCGGGCTAGGCTGATCAGAAGCTGACGAGCCGCGGCCCCACGTCGTCCAGGGCGAATAAATAGGGTCAGAGTCAATTCTAGGTGCGGAGCAGGTGAACTTTGGCGCCAAGACGCGCCGCGGCCCGGGCAAGTTGCCTGTCTGCAGTGCATAAGGGTTCGCGATTCGAGGCGGCGATGGCGAGGTGGAGAGCATCGAGCGTGGAGAGAGGAGCAGCGCCCGATCGCAGAAACCTTTGTGCCTCGATGAAGGTCTCTGCGACGACCGGCAGCCTCCGATAGCGGCGGTCGGCGAGGTGGGCATCGAAGGTGCGCAGCACCAGCGCGCCGTCGGCTGCGGAGATCGTGCGCTCGCGTAGCCGGCGGGCGACGACGGAAGCGAACTCCACCTCGGTCAGGGCCGAGATCGCGGGCGGCGTGGCGCCAACCGCGGTGGCCGCCGCCTTGGAGAGGCCCTCGGGAATATAGAGCGCGCCCAGTACTGAGGTATCCAGGTACAAACGTCAGCCCCGGGCTTTGCGGCGTTCCTCGATCACCAGCTGACTGGTGGCTTTGCCTCGCGCTTTTATGCCTGCCCTGAAGGCGCTCAGGTCAGGCAGTCCGCGTGCCTCGGTATCGACGGGGCGCAGTTCCGCCGCAGGCTTGCCACGCCGGACGATCCGGATGCGCTCGCCGCGGGCGACGCGGTCGAGGATTTCGCTCAGGTGGTCTCTCAGTTCTTTGGTGCCGATGTCCATGCGGAGGCTCCAGAAGGTACATCTGAAGTGTACACCTGAACTCAGAACGAAACCAGCCGAGGGCCTACGTCATCCAGGGCGAGGTAGCCGCCGGGGCCGTACCAGTCGGGCAGGACCCAGCGTTCGCAGCGCGTGCCGTCCACCTCGTGTTCGTGGCGCGCCGCGCGGTGGGTATGGCCGTGGATCATGTGCCGCAGCTTGAGGTGGCGGAACACGTCGCGCACCGCTTCCTGGTTTACGTCCATGATCTCCGCGGGCTTGGCAGAGATGACTTCCTTGCTCTTCTCCCGCAGGCCTTGAATTTCTTTTTTTCTTTCGAAAATATTTTTTGAAAGGAAGTCGCGCTGCCATTCGGCAGAGCGCGCGATGCGGCGCCAGGCTTGGTAGTCGTGGTCGTCGGTGCAGAGCGTGTCGCCGTGCAGCAGCGCCACACGCTTGCCGGCGATCTTGATCACGCTGGGGTCCTCCAGGAACTGGGCGCCACTGGCGGCGAGGAATCCCTTGCCGACGAGAAAATCCCGGTTGCCATGCATGATCCAGATCTTCACGCCCTTTTTTGAAAGGGCTTTGAAACCGGAAGCCACCTCGGCGGCGAGCGGATCGCCGGCCGCGTCCTTCAGTTCGTCGTCGCCCGCCCAATATTCAAACAAGTCGCCTAGCACATAGAGCGCCTTCGCACGCGCAGCTTCGTCGGCAAGGAAGCGGAAGAACTGCTGGTTGGTGTCCGGGCGCTCCGCCGAGAGGTGCAGGTCGGAGATGAACAGCGCCTGCTGGCTCACTGCCCCGCCTGCTGCGTCACAACCCCGCCGGCATCACTTCTTGTCGGCCACCAGGGTGACCGACTCGATCACCACCATTTCCCGCGGCACGTCGGTGGGGAAGGGGCCGCCGGAACCGGTCGGGGTCTTGGAGATCTTGGTCACCACGTCCATGCCGGAGATGACCTTGCCGAACACGGTGTAGCCCCAGCCGTCCTGCGCGTTGGCGGAATTCAGGAAGTCGTTGTTCTTGCCGTTGATGAAGAATTGGGAGGAGGCCGAATGCGGCGCGCTGGTGCGCGCCATGGCGACGGTGCCGAGGTCGTTCTTCAGGCCGTTCTTGGCTTCGTTCTGGATCGAGTCGCGCGTCGGCTTCTGTTTGTAGCTCTTGTCGAAGCCGCCGCCCTGGATCATGAAGTTGTCGATCACGCGGTGGAAAATCGTGCCGTTGAAGTGCCCGTCCTTCGCGTACTGCAGGAAGTTCTCGACCGTCTTCGGCGCCTTGGCCGGATACAGCTCCAGGCGGATGGTGCCGACGTTGGTTTTCATATCCACCTGCGGCACCTGGGGGTCGGCCGCCATCGCGCCGGAGCCGGCCGCGGTCGCGGAAAGAATCACCAGCGGTTTCCAGAAATCCATCAGTTTCATGCGCCACCTTCATAGAGGATCCGCCAGCGCCCGTCGTTCTTTACCCAGTACTGGCGCTTGCGCATCACGTTGGAAAGATTGCTCGAACGGTAATCCTGGTCGAAGCTGACCACGACGAATTTCTCGCGCGGATCCTGCAGCATCGCCACCTTGGACACGCCGACCTTGATCCATTCCTTGCCGGCGTTGACCTTGCGCTTGTGCTCGGACCATTCAGCGAGGTTCTGGTCGCCGGAACTGAAACGCGGCGCGTAGTGGCTCAGGTAGCGTTCGGTGTCGCGTTTTTCCCAGGCGGCGCGCCAGGCCTCGAAGGAGTCGGCCAGGCCATTGCGGTCGGCTTCCAGCGACTTCGCGTCGGTCCAGTCTATTTCGTCGGCGATGATGACCGGGGTCAGGCCGATCTGCACGCTCCTGCCGACGGCGTCCAGGTCGGCGTTCGCCAGCACGATGCAGCCGTCGCTCGCGCGCGGCGGCCGGCTGTAGGTGTCCGAAGGCGTGCCGTGCAGCCAGATGCCGTGGCCGTTGCGGCCCAGGCGCTTGTCCCAGGCGTTCGGGTAGTTGATCGGGAACGCGCCGGAGCCGTAGAAGTCGGTCAGCTTCTGGCGCGGCAGGTTGGCGGTGACGTGATAGACGCCGATCGGCGTCTTCTGGTCGCCCTCGCGCGTCTTTTCCACCCCGTTCTTGCCCAGCGTGACGTAGTAGTCGGCGACGAACTGGGGCCGGCCGCCGACGTTCTCGAACACATAAAGCCGCGAGCGGCGCGAATCCACGACCAGCGCATGCCGCTGCTCGGGGTGCATCTGCAGGATGTAGCTCGGCACGCGCTCGCCTTTCGGCCGGTCGCGGAATGCGCGCACGCGGAGCAGGGCTTCGGCGCGCAGGTCCTCCACCTTCTCGCGCGGCACCGTCTTGGGCACGTTGCCGAAAGTCTCGAGCGGGCGGGCGCGGGCGGTCAGAAGGTCGCCGCGGATCAGGTGCGCGAGGCGGAAATTCGGGTGCGCCGCGATCAGCGCCTCGACGCGTTGTATTGCGAGGTCGAGCTTGTTGCTTTCGATCGCTTCCAGTACCCCGGACAACGCCTGTTCCGGTCCGGCTTTCGATGCCGATGCCGTCTGGAAGGCCGCAGCGCCCGCCAGTGCCGTGGCCGGCACGGCCAAACGTGCCTTGGACGACTTCTTCTTGGCTGCGATCCCTGCGGAGGATACGAAGAGCAGGGAGGCGAGAGCCAGGCGCAGGAGAGCGCTAGGCAGGGAAATCAATTGCCGACCCTCTCCTGCTGGATGAGCCAGCGCCCGTCCGTTTTCGCCATTAGCAGGGTCTTGGTGGTGTTGGCCGTCTTGACGACATCGGAGCGGTAGCCCTGGCGAAATGTCACAGTAGCCTGGTTATCTCCGGTAACGCTTACCTTGGCTGCATCGACGGTCACGCTGATGCTCTTGGGCGCGGCGATGCGCTGCCGGCGGCCTTTTTCCCATTCCGCGCGCGCTTCACCGCCGGGTGTCTTGAAGTCCCTGGCATAGGAGGCGAGATACCGGTCCACGTCCTGGGTGGACCATGCCTTGGCCCAGGCGTTCACGGCTTCGAGGACATCAGAGCCGCCTGCGGCGGCCTTTGGCGGAGCGGATTTCTCCGCGGCCGGCTTGGCGGGCTCGACGGCCGCGACGACGGCAGGTGCTTTGGGCGCTTCCTTCGGCGTGGCTGCCTTGGCAGGTTCGGCTGCGGGGACGGCCGGTGCCTTGGCAACCTCCTTTGCAGCAATTGGTGCGGCAGGACTTGCTGGTGAGGCCGGCGCCGCGGCGACCACGACCGGCTTGCCGGTTGGGGATCCGCCCACCAGTTCGCGCACCAGCGCGAGCTTGTTCTTCGCTGCGGGATTGGCGGAGTCGAATTGCAGCGCCTTGTCGTAGGCCTGGCTCGCGAGCTTGGCGTATACATCGCCGAGATTCTCGTAGGCGGTCGCGTAGCTCGGATGCGTGCGAATCGACTGCTCTAGCGCGCCGCGCGCCTTGTCGTACTGGCCCTGCGCGGCGTAGATCACCGCGAGGTTGTTGTAGGGCTCGGGCAGGTCGGGAAAATCCTTCGTCAGCGCGAGGAATACGTCGGTCGCGTCCTTGGTGTTGCCCTGCTCGACGAAGATCAGCCCCTTGAGAAAGCGCGCGCGCGTATCGCGCGGCTTCGAAGCGAGCAGCTTGTTCACGCGTTCCAGCGCCTGCTGGTGCTGGCCGGCCTTGAGCATTTTTGCGGCGTCCTCGACTTCATCGGCGAAGGCTGGAGCGCAGATCGCGAGCAGCGCCGCGGCCAGCAGGGCGAGCATTGGGCGCGGGGCGGTGAAATTCATCATTGTGTTATAGTTTTCAAGGCTCTACGGGAACTTGCTCATTCTAGACTAAGCCTCGCCGCTTCACAACTTGGGTCGCTGCAGGACCCGGCGCTTCGCCAACCCTCTTCATGCTCCGCATTTACAACTCGCTCGCCAGGGACAAGCAGGATTTCGTGCCGTTACGCCCGGGCGAGGTGCGCATGTACGTCTGCGGCATGACCGTCTACGACTATTGCCATATCGGGCATGGCCGGATGATGGTGGCGTTCGACCTGGTCCGGCGCTGGCTGCGCGCGAGCGGCTACCGCGTCACCTACGTGCGCAACATCACCGACATAGACGACAAGATCATCAAGCGCGCGGCGGAGAACGGCGAAACCATCGGCGAGCTGACCGAGCGCAATATCCGGATCATGGACGAGGACGTCGGCGCGCTGGGGGTGGAAAAGCCCGACCATGAGCCGAGGGCGACGCAGTACGTGCCGCAGATGCTGCAGATGATCGGCCGCCTGGAGGCGAACGGGCTCGCCTACCTGGCCGAGGACGGCGACGTAAATTTCCCGGTGCGCAAGTTTCCGGGCTACGGCAGGCTTTCGGGCAAGCAGCTCGACGACCTGCGCGCCGGCGAGCGGGTCAGCGTGGGCGCCGCCAAGCGCGATCCGCTCGATTTCGTGCTGTGGAAGCACTCGAAGCCGGACGAACCGAAATGGCCCTCGCCCTGGGGCGAAGGGCGTCCTGGCTGGGCGATCGAATGCTCTGCCATGGGCTGCTCTCTGCTCGGGGAGTCTTTCGACATCCATGGCGGCGGGCAGGACCTGCAGTTTCCGCATCACGAAAACGAAATCGCCCAGTCCGAGGGCGCCAACGGCAAGCCCTTCGTCAAGTACTGGCTGCACAACGGCTTCGTCCAGGTCGACGAAACGAAAATGTCGAAGTCGCTCGGCAACTTCTTCACCATCCGCGACATCCTCAAGGTCTTCGATCCGGAAGTGGTGCGTTTCTTCCTCGTGCGCGCCCAGTACCGCAGCGAATTGAACTATTCGGACGCGCAGTTGAACGATGCGAAGGCTGGACTTTCTCGCCTTTACGGCGCATTGGTTGACTCACCAGTTTCGGAGAGGTCTGTCGTTTGGGATGAGCCGCACGCCGTCCGATTCAAGGCTGCCATGGACGACGATTTCAACACGGCGGAGGCCGTCGCTGAGTTACATCGGATTGCCAATCTCATCTATCACGGTGACAACAGACTTGCACCACAACTGCGTGCCCTCGGAAGAATCCTCGGACTTCTACAGCGCAGTTCCCAGGATTATTTCCAAGGTGGAATCGGGCAATACACTCCTGACAAGATCGAAGAACTGATCGCGTTTCGGGTGGATGCCAAAAAGTCGCGAGATTTTGCCAAAGCAGATCAGGTTCGCGATGAGCTAGCGGCGGCAGGCATCGTCTTGGAAGACGGCCCCAAAGGCACCACCTGGCGTCGGGCCTAGACGACACACGCGCGCAAGCGTGAAGTAAGTCGCATTCGGTCGGCCGCGGGACGCTTTTCATAGGCGTTTTCCCGACAGGGAAGACGGGCATTTCACAGTTTTTGACGTCCTTCATCAGGGCCATGCTGCGTACCGAGGCCAACTTCGGGAGAGCCCAGATGACTGCAAAGAAAACTTTTCGTGTCGCCGTCCTAGGAACACCGCAGGCGGAGCAGTGGATGATGGTCCGCGCGTTCGCCGCGACGCGCGAGCGGCAGTGCGCCTATGAACTGGTTACCGATGCCGTGGCCACGCAGCCTGACATGTACGTGGTCGATTCGGACAACGACTACGCGATCGCTCGCTGGGTGGCGCTCGATTCCAAGGGCGCCGTGCCAGCCGCATTCTTTTCCCGCGTGCATCCGCGCGCCAAGAGCGCGGTGGTGGTGTCGCGGCCGCATACCTCGGGCAGCGTGGTCGACGCGCTCGACCAGATATCGCGCCGCTTCGCGTAGCTAGCCTTCGAAGAAATCCTTCACCTTGTCGAACCAGCCTTTCGCGCGCGGATTGTGGCGCGCCGCGTCCTTCTGGCTGATCGCCTCGAATTCCTGCAACAGCTCGCGCTGGCGGGAAGTGAGGTTCACCGGCGTTTCCACCACCACGTGGCAGAACAGGTCGCCCGGCGACTGGCTGCGCACGCCCTTGATGCCCTTGCCGCGCAGGCGAAAGGTCTTGCCGCTCTGGGTTTCGCCGGGCACCTTGATGCGCGCGCTGCCCTCCAGCGTCGGAATCTCGATTTCGCCGCCCAGCGCGGCGACGGTGAAGGACACCGGCATCTCGCAATGCAGGTCGTCGTGATCGCGCTGGAACACCGCGTGCGGCTTTAGGTGCACCTGGACGTAGAGGTCGCCGGGCGGGCCGCCATTCACGCCTGATTCGCCTTCGCCGGTCAGGCGCACGCGGTCGCCTTCGTCCACGCCGACCGGGATCTTCACCGACAGCGTCTTCTGGTTCTTGATGCGTCCGGCGCCGCTGCAGGTGGCGCAGGGATTCGTCACGGTCTTGCCGCTGCCGTGGCAGCGCGGGCAGGTCTGCGCGATGGAGAACGGGCCCTGCGAGACGCGCACCTGGCCCTGGCCGCGGCAGGTGGCGCAGGTCTGCGGCTGGGTGCCAGGCTTGGCGCCCGAACCCTTGCAGGTGGCGCACTCGGTGAGCGTCGGGATGCGGATCTTGGTCTCGAAGCCGTGCGCCGCCTGCTCTAGGTTGATTTCCAGGTTGTAGCGCAGGTCCGCGCCGCGGTAGACGTTGGAACGCCCGCCGCGCGCGCCGCCGAAGATCTCGCCGAAGATGTCGTTGAACACGTCGCCGAACCCGGCCTGGCCAGCGCCGAAACCGGCGCCCGCGGCCGCGGACGGATCCACGCCGGCATGGCCGTACTGGTCGTAGGCCGGCCGCTTCTTCGGGTCGGTCAGGACCTCGTAGGCCTCCTTCGCTTCCTTGAAGTGCTCCTCCGCCTTCGGATTATCCGGATTGCGGTCCGGGTGCCACTTCATGGCGAGCTTGCGGTAAGCCTTCTTGATGTCCTCTTCGGACGCGTCCCGGTTTACGCCGAGCACTTCGTAGTAGTCGCGCTTCGCCACTCCAGCTTTTCTCCCCTGTTAGCCGGTTTTTTTGTCTTTTACCTCGGTGTACTCGGCATCAACCACGTTGCCGTCGTCTTTTTTCGGTTCAGCCGAAGGCTGAGCCTCGCCCCCCGGGGCCTGCTGCTGCTTCGCTTGCGCATCTGCATACACCTTCTCGCCCAGCTTCTGCGATGCTTCGGCGAGTGCCTTCGACTTGGCCTCGATCTGCGCCTTGTCGTCGGACTTGAGCACGCCTTCCGCGTCCTTGAGCGCGGCCTCGATCTTTTCCTTCTCGCCCGCGTCCAGCTTGTCGGCGTATTCGACTAGCGATTTGCGCACCGAATGGACCAGCGCCTCGCACTGGTTGCGCGCGTTGACGAGCTCGAGCGCCTTGCGGTCCTCCTCGGCGTGTGTCTCGGCATCGGCCACCATGCGTTTGATCTCGTCCTCGGAGAGGCCGGAGCCCGCCTGGATCTTGATCTTGGCTTCCTTGCCGGTCGCCTTGTCCTTGGCGGTGACGTGCAGGATGCCGTTGGCGTCGATGTCGAACATGACCTCGATCTGCGGCATGCCGCGCACCGAAGGCGGGATGTCCGCGAGGTTGAACTGGCCGAGCGACTTGTTGCCGTTCGCCACTTCGCGCTCGCCCTGCAGCACGTGAATCGTCACCGCGGTCTGGTTGTCTTCCGCGGTCGAGAACACCTGCTGCGCCTTGGTCGGGATGGTGGTGTTCTTCTGGATGAGCTTCGTCATGACGCCGCCCAACGTTTCGATGCCGAGGGACAGCGGCGTGACGTCCAGCAGCAGCACGTCCTTGACGTCGCCTTTCAGCACGCCGGCCTGGATCGCCGCGCCGACCGCCACGGCTTCATCCGGGTTGACGTCCTTGCGCGGATCCTTGCCGAAGAATTCGCGCACCTTGTCCACCACCTTGGGCATGCGCGTCATGCCGCCCACCAGGATCACGTCCTGGATGTCGGAGAGCTGCACGCCCGCGTCCTTGACCGCAACGCGGCAGGGCTCGATGGTGCGCTGAATCAGCTCGTCGACCAGCGATTCGAACTTGGCGCGTGTGATTTTCATTGTCAGGTGCTGCGGCGCGCCGTCCGCCATCGCGATATAGGGTTCGTTGATCTCTGTCTGCTGGCTCGAAGACAGCTCGATCTTGGCGCGCTCGGCCGCGGACTTGATCCGCTGCAGCGCGATCGCGTCCTTGGCGAGGTCGACGCCGCTCTTCGCCTTGAACTCCTCGACGATATGGTCGATCAGCCGCTGGTCGAAGTCCTCGCCGCCGAGGAAAGTGTCGCCGTTGGTGGAGAGCACCTCGAACTGGTGCTCGCCCTCGACCGCGTTGATATCGATGATGGAAATGTCGAATGTGCCGCCGCCCAGGTCATACACGGCGATCTTGCGGTCCTTGGTTTCCTTCTTGTCCATGCCGAAGGCGAGCGCGGCCGCGGTCGGCTCGTTGATGATGCGCTTCACGTCCAGGCCCGCGATGCGGCCGGCGTCCTTGGTCGCCTGGCGCTGCGAGTCGTTGAAGTAGGCGGGCACCGTGATGACGGCTTCGGTGACTTCCTCGCCGAGATAGTCCTCGGCGGTCTTCTTCATCTTGCGCAGCACCTCGGCCGAGACCTGCTGCGGCGCGAGCTTCTTGCCGCGCACTTCCACCCAGGCATCGCCGTTGTCCGCCTTGGCGATTCCGTAGGGCATCAGGTTGATGTCCTTCTGCACTTCCTTCTCGTCGAACTTGCGGCCGATCAGCCGCTTCACCGCGAACAGGGTGTTCTTGGCGTTGGTGACCGCCTGCCGCTTGGCCGGCGCGCCGACAAGGATGTCGGCCTCTTCGGTGTAGGCGACGATGGAAGGGGTGGTGCGCGCGCCCTCCGAGTTTTCGATCACCTTGGGCTTGCCGCCCTCCATGATCGCGACGCAGGAGTTGGTGGTGCCCAGGTCGATGCCGATGATCTTGCCCATGTCAGTTCCTCAGTTCGTGTCGTCGTTACTGTCAGATATGGGGATTCCGCCCTTGTTTTCAAGGGCTTTCGCGACCGTTACCAGCGCCGGGCGCAGGATCCGGTCGTGCAGGCGGTAGCCCTTGAGCATTACGGCGACCACCGTGTTCGGCTCCGCCGCGGATTCGACCGCCGCCATGGCCTGGTGCTTGTGCGGGTCGAAGCGTTCGCCGGTGGCAGGCGTGATCTCTGTCAGGTTCGCTTTCTGGAACACCGTCTTCAACTGCTTGACGGTGATTTCGACCCCGTCACGCAGGGCTTGTGGCGCCGCTTCCGCTGCGCCCAGCGCCGCCTCGAGACTGTCCATGACTGAAAGCAGGCTCTCTGCGATCCTCTCGATGGCAAACTTGTGCGCCGCTGCGACGTCGGCCTGCGCGCGCTTGCGGATGTTTTCGGTCTCCGCGACCGCCCGCAACCAGGCGTCTTTCTGTTCGTCGATCCGCGCCTGAGCCTCGGCCAACAGCTTGTCGAGGGTTTTCTCCTCGGCCGGGGCCGGGGTATCGTGCTGGGGGGTGGTGGATTCAGACATGGATTGCCGGCATATTGGGCCGGTGAAGCGGGAATCAAGAGGAGGGCGGGGAAATATATCCCCTTCTCTACAAGGAGATGGGGATGCTGTCGAGGTTTCTGAAGTCCCTGCTGGGTCCGCGCGGCCCGGCCCGGCCGGACGCTGCCCTGTCGGTCGGGATGGCGGCGCACGGCAACGCGGCGACCACCCGCCGGGCGCTGGAGGCGCTGCTCGCCAGCGCCAGCGGCGACTTCGAGCTGGTCCTGGTCGACGACAAATCCCCGGACGACACGCTGGAAGTCTTCCTGGAGGCGCGCCGCTGGCACGCCAACACCCGCGTTCTCGCCTTCGGGCGCAATCTGGAATATTGCGAAAGCGTGAATGCCTTCCTGTCGCATGCGCGCGGCGAGCGGCTGCTGTTTCTGTCGAACGACATCTTCGCCTCGCCGGCCTACCTGCGCTCGCTGCTCGCGGCCGCCGCCGCCCACCCGGACTGCGGCATCCTGCGCGGCTGCTCGAACTTCGTCGACAACCATTCTCCGGCGCACAACGTGACGATTCCCGTTTGCGCGACGCAGGCGGCGTACTTCGCTTTCGCCGAAGAGGTCGCCGAACGTCACCGCGACAGCCCGATGCTGGACGAGCGCTTCCTCGTCGGCGACGCCTTCCTGGTGACGCGCCGCGCCCTCGAGCGCATCGGCACGTACGACACGCGCTTCATCGGCTACTGCGCTGACATGGACTATGGTCTGCGGGCGCAGATCGCGGGCCTGCGCGTGGTGCTGGCGCGTGGCGCGTTCGCGTTCCATGACCAGGACGCCAACCTGGCCTACCTGCCGGAGGACGAGCGCCTGCGCAAGCTCGAGCGCCGGCGCGCCAAGGTCGGCGCGGCGCTGGGCGAGTTCGTGCGCAAGTACCGCCTGGACATGGCCGACGGCACGGTGCACGACATCCCCTGGGAGGAACTGGCGCGGCGCGCGTTCGATCCGGCGCTGCACTACGTCGCGCCTAAGGACTACTCGGAATACTTTCTGCGGTGATTTTCGCCAGCGCCGAGATCCACTCCGGTGCTTCGTTCAGGCAGGGCAGGGCGTGGAATTCCGTGCCGCCCGCGCCGAGGAAGGCGTGCTTCGCCTCGAGGGCGATTTCTTCCAGGGTTTCGAGGCAATCCGAAACGAAGCCGGGGCAGACCACGTCCGCGCGCCGGATCCCCTGCTTCGCCAGGCCGACGAGCGTGGGCTCGGTGTACGGCTGCAGCCATTCGGCCGCGCCGAAGCGCGACTGGAAGGTCACGAGGTAGCCATTGGCCGGGATGCGCAACGCGCCGGCAAGCAGCTTGGCCGTCACCAGGCATTGCGACTGGTAGGGATCGCCGAGGTCCACCGCGCGCTTGGGCAGGCCGTGAAAGCTCATGACGAACTTGCCGCCCTTGCCGTTCGCGGCCCAGTGGCGCTCCACGCCGGACGCCAGCGCAGCGATGTAGGCCGGATGGTCGTGAAAGCTTTCGACCATGGACACCTTCGGGCCGACGCTTGTTCCGAGCACGTCGCGGATGCTTTCGGTCGTGCTGCGCGAAAATTGCGGATACAAGGGAACGACCACGATCTTCCCGCAGCCCGCGAGCTTTTTCAGGCCCTCCGCGACGGACGGCCCGCCGTAGCGCATTGCGTACTCCACGGCGATGTTGTCCCGCGAAAGGGCGTTCCGCAGCAAGTCTGTCTGCCGGCGTGTATGCACCGCGAGGGGCGAGCCTTCCGGCGTCCAGATGGCGGCATACTTCCTCGCGCTCTTCGCAGGGCGGGTACGCAGGACGATGCCGTGCAGGATCGGCAGCCAGATGAACCGCGGCAGCTGCACGACACGCGGATCCGACAGGAACTCCGCCAGATAGCGGCGCACCGCAGCGGGTGTCGGCGCGGCGGGAGTTCCGAGATTGACTAGAAGTACGCCGTTCAGGGGAGGCAAGGCCAGCCCTAGGGCTGTGAAAGGGCGCTGGAAAGGAGTTTTGCCGTGACGTCGACGATCGGCACGACGCGATCGTAGGCCATGCGCGTCGGCCCGATGACGCCGACAGTGCCCACCACTTCGCCGCCCACCTTGTAGGGCGCGGTCACCACGCTGACCTCGTCGGGCGCCGTCACGCCGGACTCACCGCCGATGAAGATCTGCACGCCCTCGCCGCGCAGCGACAGGTCGAGGATCTGCACCAGGGATGTTTTGTACTCGAACAGCTCGAACAGCTGCCGCATGCGGCTCATGTCCTGCGACAGGTCGCGCACCGCGAGCAGGTTGCGCTCACCCGAGATCACGTACTGCTCGCTGCCTTCGGCTACCGCCTTGCTGCTCGCTTCCAGCGCGGCGTTCATGAGTCCCATCATGTCTTGCCGGATCGCGCTGAGTTCGTCGTGCACGCGCTGGCGGATGTCCTCGAAGCTGTGGCCGGAATAGTTCTGGTTGATGTAGTTCGCCGCCGACACCAGCTCCGCGGGGCTGTATTCGCGGTCCGTGAACAGGATGCGGTTCTGCACGTCGCCGCCTGGCGTCACCACGATCAGCAGCACGCGCTTCTCCGACAGCCGCAGGAACTCGATCTGGCGGAACGTGAGCGCGCGGCGGCGCGGCGTCATCACGACGCCCGCGAAATTGCTAAGCTGCGACAGCAGCTGCGAAGCCGCCTGGATCACGCGCTGCGGGTTGTCCGGGTGGAGCTGGTCCTCGAGCTGGTGCAGCTCGCCCGAGCCGAGCTGCTTCACCACCAGGAGGGAGTCGACGAAGAAGCGGTAGCCGAGCGGCGTCGGCACGCGGCCGGCCGAGGTATGCGGGCTTGCGATCAGGCCCATCTCTTCCAGGTCGGACATCACGTTGCGTATCGTCGCCGGCGACAGGTCGAGCCCGGCGTGCCGCGACAGGGTGCGCGAGCCGATCGGCTGGCCCTCGGCGATGTAGCGCTCGATGAGGGTCTTCAGCAGGATCTGGGCGCGTTTGTCCAGCATGGGCGGATTCTACAGTTAGAATCCGGCGATGAAGCCCGACGACAGGACGCGACCCGCCAAAGAGCTGCGGCCCGCGTTTAAACGCGTTGCGCTGGTCGGCAAGCAGACGCCCGAAATCGCCCAGTCGCTGCGCGCGCTGCGCGATTTCCTGCGCCAGCGCGGCTGTGAAGTGATGCTGGAACGCGACACGGCTGCCGGCGTCGGCGAGAACGGCGCCGCAGGCGTCAACGCGGCCAGCTTCGACGAAATCGGCCGCAGCGCCGACCTGGCGATCGTGGTCGGTGGCGATGGCACCATGCTCGCCGCGGCGCGCAACCTCGCGCACCACAAGGTGCCGCTCGCCGGCATCAACCAGGGGCGCCTCGGATTCATGACCGACATCGCGCTCTCGGAGATGAGCGAGTCGGTAGGCGCGATCCTCGAGGGCCGCCACACGGTCGAGGAGCGCGCGTTGATCGAAGCCGAGATCCTGCGCGGCGGCCGGACCCTCATGCGCACGGTGGCGCTGAACGAAGCGGTGGTGACCAAGGGCTCGCAGGCGCGCTTGATCGAATTCAAACTGACCATCGACGGCGAGTACGTCTACCGCCTGCGCGCCGACGGCGTGATCGTCGCCACGCCGACCGGTTCCACGGCCTATGCGCTTTCGGCGCAGGGCCCGATCCTCCAGCCGACCGTGCGCGCTTTCGCGCTCGTGCCGCTGAATCCGCACGTGCTGTCGGCGCGCCCGGTGAGCGTGAGCGATGCGAGCGTGATTGAGATCACCCTCATCCATGCGCTCGACGCGCGCGCCCATTTCGACGGCTTCGCGCTCACCGACCTGCAGGAGGGCGATCGGCTGATCCTGAAGCGCTCGGCCGATTCGATCCGCTTCGTGCATCCGCCCGGCTACAGCTACTTCACGATGCTGCGCGAGAAGCTGCGCTGGAGCAAAGCGGTGGGCACCGGGACCGGGGACTGATGCTTCGCGCGCTGGGCATCCGGGATTTCGTGATCGCCGAGCGGGTCGAGCTCGAGACCGGCGCCGGCTTCACGGTTCTCACCGGCGAGACGGGCGCGGGGAAGTCGATGCTCGTGGATGCGCTCGAGCTGCTGGTTGGCGGGCGCGCCGATGCCTCAGTGGTTCGCGAGGGCGCGGAGAAGGCCGAGCTGTCGGCGGAGTTCGACCTTGTCGGCAAGTCCCTGCTTGAAGGGTACCTGTCCGAAAACGGGCTTGAAGGCGATCCCGACACGCTTATCCTGCGGCGCGCCATCGACCGCTCGGGGCGCTCGCGCTGCTTCGTCAACGGCCACTCGGCGACGCTCGCGCAGCTGAAGGCGGCGGGCGAGCATCTCGTGGACATCCACGGCCAGCACGAACACCAGTCGCTGCTGCGTGCCAGCGCGCAGCGCGAACTGCTCGACGCGCAGGCGGGCGCCGAGGCGCTGGCGCGCGACTGCGCGGACGCCTGGCGCGGCTGGAAGCGGCTCGAGGCGCTCGCCGCCGAGGCCGAGGAGCAGTTCGTGAAGCGCGAGGCCGAGCGCGAGGACCTGCAGGAAAAGGTCGCCGAACTGAAGAAGCTCGGGCTAAAGCTCGACGAATGGGACGGCCTCGCGGCGCAGCACCAACGGCTCGCGCACGGCTCTAGCCTGCTCGCCGGCGCACAGTCCTCGCTGGAAGCCCTGTCTGAAGCCGATGGCGCCTGCCTGCCGCAGCTTTCCGCGGTGGCGAGCCGGCTGCGCTCGCTGTCGGAGCACGACGTGCACCTGAAGGCAATCGTCGAGATGCTCGAATCTGCGCAAGCGCAGGCAGGAGAGGCGGCGCGGGACCTGCGCGACTACGCCTCGCGCGTGGATCTCGATCCGGAGGCGCTGCGGGAGGTGGAGCTGCGCATCGAGGCGCTGCACGCTGCGGGCCGCAAGTACCGCGTCAAGCCGGCCGGGCTGCCGGAGCTGGAGAAGGACCTCGCGCAGCGCTTCAAGGAACTGGAACTCGCGGCCAGCCCCGAGGCGCTGAAGCGCGAAGTGGCGGCCGCAAAGGGGCGCTACGACACGGCCGCGAAGAAGTTGTCCGTCAGGCGCAAGGCGGGTGCGCTGGCGCTGGGCAAGGACGTCACGCAGGCGATGCAAAGCCTTTCCATGAGCGGCGGGCGTTTTTCCGTGGCCCTCAAGCCGTTGGCGCAGCCCGGCGGAACGGGCGCCGAAGACATCGAGTTCGAAGTCACCTCGCATCCGAGCCTGCCGCTGCGGCCGCTCGCGAAAGTTGCATCCGGCGGCGAGCTCTCGCGCATCAGCCTGGCGATCCAGCTGGTGGCGGCGAAGGAATCGCCGGTCGGCACACTCGTGTTCGACGAAGTGGATTCGGGCATCGGCGGCGCGGTCGCCGAGATCGTGGGCCGCTCGCTGAAGAAGCTCGGCAGGCAGCGCCAGGTTTTCTGCGTGACGCACCTAGCGCAGGTCGCGGCGCAGGCGGACGAACAGTGGTCGGTATCGAAGACCGGGGGGCGCGGCAGGATCGGTTCCGCTGTCTCGAAGCTCGATCGCGCCGGCCGGATCGAAGAGCTCGCGCGGATGCTGGGAGGTACGGAAATTACGGCGACAACCCGCAAGCACGCCGCGGAACTACTAGGAAAATAGCCTTACCAGTCAAGCAGCGCGGTGCGGGCAGTTCTGTTTGGTGCAGTCGGCATACAGCGCGAGCGAATGGCCGCGCAACTCAAACCCGTTCTTGCGCGCGATCTCGCTCTGGCGCTTCTCGATCTCGCCGTCGTAGAACTCCTCCACGCGGCCGCATTGCAGGCAGACGAGGTGGTCGTGGTGCCCGCCCTGGTTCAGTTCGAATACCGCCTTGCCGGTCTCGAAATGCTGCCGCGCCAGCAGGCCGGCCTGCTCGAATTGCGTGAGAACCCGGTAGACGGTTGCGAGTCCAACGTCCATGCCTTCGGCAATCAGGGCCTTGTACACGTCCTCGGCGGAAAGATGGCGCACCTTGCTCGCCTCGAACAGCTCGAGGATCCTGCGCCGGGGCAGGGTGGCCTTGAGGCCGATCTCCTTCAAGCTCTGGGCGGTGCTCATCCGTTATCATTATAGGCTCATGAAAATGCATCTCTACCCGCATCTCTCCCGCACGTCTGGCGCAGCCCTCGCGCTGCTGGCCGCCGTGCTGCTGCCGGCCTGCAAGTCCGTCGAAATACCCAAGGTGCCGGGGATCACGCCCTACCGGATGGTGATCCAGCAGGGCAATTTCATCTCGCAGGAAATGGTTGCGCAGCTAAAGCCCGGCATGACCAAGGAGCAGGTCAGGTTCATCCTCGGCACGCCGCTGGTGACTGACATCTTCCACGCCGACCGCTGGGACTACGTCTTCTACCGGGAGATGGCGAACGGCAAGCGCGAGCAGCGCAACCTGTCGGTGGTTTTCGAAAAGGACAAGCTGGCGCGGGTGCTTGGCGACCTGATGCCCTCCGACGGCGCGGTCCAGGCCGGCGGATTCGATCCGCAGGTGAAGCCGGAGGCCAAGGCCAAGCCGGCGGCAAAACCGGCGCCCAAGCCCGAGGACAAGCCCGTCGCCGAGGCCGCCAAGCCGGAGGAGCCGGCTGCGCCGGCCGCCAAGCCGGAAGAGGAAAAAACCGCGGAAGACAAGAAGCCGGGTTTCTTTGGCCGGCTGCGGGAGAAGATCGGCCTGTGAAGCCCGCTCCCATCAGGGTGGTCGTCGCGGGTGCCGGCGGCAAGATGGGCCAGACGCTCATCGAAGGCGTGCGCGCCGACAAATCGATGGTGCTTGCCGCCGCGTTCGACGTGAAGGGCAGCCCGGCGGTAGGCACGTCCGTCGGCG
>JANNXB010000206.1:0-2618 GCA_031409355.1 Betaproteobacteria bacterium
GTGGAGGCGAAGCGCAGCAGCTTGGCGATGCGCTCCCGGTTCGCCGCGTCTTCGCCGATGCCTTCCTTCAGCAGCTGGCCGAAGGCGTCCCAGAACTTCGCGTAGTCGTCCTTGCGGTTCTGCGCCAGGTCTTCGAGCAGGCCGAGCACGCGGCGCGCCGCGCCTTCGCGGATCGCGCTCACGTCGCGCGATTCCTGCAGGAGTTCGCGCGACACGTTGAGCGGCAGGTCGCCCGAGTCGATCACGCCGCGCACGAAGCGCAGGTAGCGCGGCAGCAGCTCGCCCGCGTCGTCCATGATGAACACGCGCCGCACGTAGAGCTTGAGGCCATGGCGCGCGTCGCGGTCCCACAGGTCGAAGGGCGCGCGCGAGGGCAGGTACAGCAGCTGGATGTATTCCTGCTTGCCCTCGACGCGATTGTGCGTCCAGGCGAGCGGGTCGGTGAAATCGTGCGCGACGTGCTTGTAGAACTCGCGGTACTGCTCGTCAGTCACCTCCGCCTTGGGCCGCGCCCAGAGCGCGGTGGCCTGGTTGACGGTCTCCTCTTCATCCGTCGTGAGGTAGGACTGCTTGTCCTTGTCCCAGATTTCCTTCTTCATGCGCACCGGGGTGGAGATATGGTCCGAGTACTTGCGCAGGATCGCGCGCACCCGGTTGCCGGAGGCGAATTCTTCCTCGCCCGCCTTGAGAATCAACGTCACGTCGGTGCCGCGCGTCGCGCGCGTCGCCGCCTCGATGGTGTACTCGCCGCTGCCATCGCTCTCCCAGCGCGCCGCTTCATTTTCAGCAAGCCCGGCCCGGCGCGTCACCACGCTGACGCGTTCGGCGACGATGAACCCGGAGTAGAAGCCGACGCCGAACTGGCCGATCAGCTGCGCGTCTTTCTTCTGGTCGCCGGTGAGCGCGGCAAAAAACTCCCGTGTGCCGCTCTTCGCGATGGTGCCCAGGTGCGCCATCGCCTCCTCGCGGCTCATGCCGATGCCGTTGTCGGAGATGGTGATGCGCCGCGCGTCCTTGTCCACTTCGACGCGGATGGCGAATTCGGCGCCGCCCTCGAGCAGCTCCGGCTTGCCGATGGCCTCGAAGCGCAGCCGGTCGCAGGCGTCCGAGGCGTTGCTCACCAGCTCGCGCAGGAAAATCTCCTTGTTCGAATACAGCGAATGGATCATCAGCTGCAGCAGCTGTTTGACTTCCGCTTGGAATCCCAATGTTTCTTTCATGCCTACTCCTGTGTTGAACTTGGTTTCGCGTCTTTGGCTTTTACTGCATAAACCGCGAGTCCAGCCGCGAGCAGCAGTGCAATTGCGCCAAAGGCGGCGCGGTAGGCGATTTCGGGCGAAACCGCGCTCGCCGCAGGGAACGCACCTACTATCGGTCCGGTGACCAGCGGCAGCAGCGTCAGGCCCACCACCTGCGCGATGTTAACCGTCGTCACGCCCCGCCCAAGCAGGTGGTCGGGGAACAGGCTCCGGCCATGCGCCACGATCACCACCGCGTACGAGGTGACCCCGGTGAAGACGATCAGCAGCGTCACCGCAGCCGCCAGCGGCAGGCCCGGCACCAGCGCCAGTGCGCCCAGCAGCCCGACGGTGCAGATCCCTCCCGGCACGATGATCCATTTTCGTGTGTCGAATATGCGGTCGAGCGGGCCGAATGCAAGGAGCCCCAGCAACTGCGCCGCCGCCATGGCGAGCAGCACGTTGCCGCGCGCCGGGCCGTCCATGCCGTGTACGTGCGCGAGGTAGGGCCCCGCCCAAAGCCCGAGCACCGTGGCCATGCTGGCGTAGGCGAAGGTATGGATGCCGAGCAGCGGCAGCAGGCCCGGCGTGCGCCAGACTTCCAGCAACCCCCGCAGCACCTGCCGCGGGGATTCCGCTCCGTGCACGTGCGCGGTGCCGGGTTTGTCCTTGATCAGAAAGTAAAAGGAAAGCCCGGTCACCGCGGTGGTCGCAGCCATGGCGCCGAACGACCAGCGCCAGCCGATCGAGGCCTCCGCCAGCGCGAGCGGCGTCGCGGCGAGAAAGGTGCCGATCTGGCTGAAGGCGAACACGCGGCTAAGCATGGTCGCGAGCTTTCCGCCCGGATACCAGAGCGCGCACAGCGTCACCGCGCCCATGAAGCTTCCCGCGCATCCGACGCCCAGCAGCAGGCGCACCGCGACCAGTTCGCCCGGCGTGCGCACCATGCCGTGCAAGGCGGCGGCGAGCACTGCCAGCACCGTGAGCCAGGAGACCACGCGCCGCGGCCCGTAGCGATCGAACAGGAGCCCGACCGGAACCTGCATCAGCGCCATGGAAAAGAAAAAAGCGCCGTTGGCATTGCCGAGGTCTTCCGGCGTGAGGCCGAGGTCGCGCGTCAGCTCGGGCGCGATCACGCCCAGGCACGAGCGGTAGAAAAGGCTTAGCGCGGCGATCGCAACCATCACCGCCACCGCTCCCGCTCCAGTCATGCCGTCATTTTACGTCGAGCGCGCGGTTAAGATGGGCCATGAGCCGGGAAGAAACAGTGCAGGAATGCGACGTACTCGTGGCCGGCTCGGGCGCCGGCGGACTCGCCGCGGCGATCACTGCGCGCCGGCATGGCCTGGAGGTCATCGTCGCGGAAAAGGAACCGCTCTT
>JANNXB010000207.1:0-9156 GCA_031409355.1 Betaproteobacteria bacterium
AACGGCCTGAGTGAACGGTTCCGCAGGCTACTGAACGGACTCTGGGGCGATCTCCTGGCACTGGATACTCGTGTTGGGGAACTGGACCGGGAAATCGCGCTGATCGCGCAGAGCGATCCGGTGGCAAAGCGCCTGCAGCAGCTTCGCGGCGTCGGGCCGATCATCGCAACCGCCCTGGTCGCGGCGGTGGGCAATGGGGAGCAGTTCGCCAACGGCCGGCAGATGTCGGCCGCCTTCGGACTCACGCCAAGGCAGGACAGCTCGGGGGGCAAGGAGCGGCTGCTGGGCATCAGCAAACGCGGCGACGCTTACCTGCGGACCTTGCTCATTCACGGGGCGCGCTCTGTGATCCGAACCTCCAAGAATAAGGACGACCGGCTCAGTCAGTGGGTCAACCGCCTGGCCGCGCGTCGGCACCCGAACGTCGTGGCCGCGGCGCTGGCCAATAAGACCACGCGCATGGCTTGGGCGATGTTGAGAAATGGCACGGATTACGAACCGGATCGGATTGCGGCCTGAGGCCTTTACGAAAACCGGGGAACTGATTCACGTGTGAGCAAAAACAAGGAGCACATCATCCACGATTGCTAAGTAAGCCTGACGATGGCAAACAGGTCGAACCGGCGCCGGCAGAACCCGACAATGACGAAGTGCGAAAAGCACGAATAAGCGAAAGGGAGCAGGCGCGCGAATAGCCCATCATGGCCCGGCGTCGATAGATCGACGCGGTACTTAGAGGCCGGATATACGTGAGCAGTCGTACCTCACCGCCAAAGAAAGGTCTGCTTGCAAACCGAGGAGGGGTCCGTATACGCCATTGCGCGCCGTCAAGCCGGGGCCTGGGAGAGGGAGAGTGGCCAAATCGTGCGACGCCGTGCGGCCAGGGGCGGATAGACTTTCCTAGTCGTCGTGGACTACCACTGAGGACCGACGATGACGATCGACAGAAAAGCGGTAACCGGCATGGATTTCTCGGTGGTAAGCACGGGCAGGCGGCTCAAGCCCGTTCACCCCGGCGAAGTGCTGCTCAAGGACTTCATCGAGCCGATGGGACTTACGCGCTACAAGGTGGCGAAGAACACCGGAGTGCCGCAGCGCAGGATCGACGAAATTTGTTCAGGGAAGCGGGCGATGAGCGCGGACACCGCGCTGCGCCTCGGGCGCTTCTTCGGGATGGACCCGCAGACCTGGATGAACCTGCAGGCGCAGTACGACCTTGAGGTCGCGGAGCGCGAGTCGCACAAACGTATCGAGCGGGAAGTCACGCCGCTACTGAAAGCTGCGTGACAATACGACCCCGCGTTTCGCGGGACGCTTTGGCGCCGAGGCATTACCAGGTACTTCCCGCGGTTCTCGGCGAGGTCGCGGGGACCCGTTTGGCTAGGTGACGGGGCTGGTCGGCATGAAGACCGTAAGCGTGCTGAGCGACGCAATCTGCAGATTTATTTCGAGGAAGTAGTACTGGAGATAGGCGCCCGCCAGCGCGCTCAGCGCGAGAGATTGCCGAGCCAGCAATGGCAATGCCGGCGCGCGGCGGCCTCGATAGAGTTGCAACGCCCGCCGGGTCGTCGCGCGATGCGTGTAATTCGCCAGGTAGCCCCGCGCGTGGTGCTGAATCGCCGACCAGATGTCGCGCGCATGCGCACGCAACAGGATCGCCTCGCAAGCCGCGCATATCATCAGGAAAGCGCTGGCGCCTTCGCTCAGCGGGTCGCGATCGAACACCAGGGAGGGCGCGGCAATCAGGATGGCCCAGAGCGGGATCGCGAACAGCAGCCCGATGGCAAGACCCCGGGGGATGTCGCCCTGCTCGTCAGCCGCACCGCGTTCGACCCGAACCATGCTCGAAACTCCAGTCGATGGATCTGCTCGTGGATGCTATGCGGCGCGGCGGAAGTATTGCGATGCATATTTCACGTTTCCTGACAAAAACCGCCTGTCTTCCGTCCCATCCGACGAACGGCAAGGGCGCAAGAAGGCCGGCAGTGGCGGGTCACAAGGGGCCTCGGGTGAGGCGACGAGACTGGATCAGGCGCGCTGCGCGATCAAGACGACATTCGATCCGCCGAACGCAAACGAATTCGACATGACCGCATGTGGAATTTCCCCCTTTTCCGCCTTCACCGGCACGTGGCGCACCGCGCAGGCCGGATCGGGTTGCTCGAGGTTCGCGGTTGGCGGGAAGATGCCTTTTATCAAATAGCGGCTGGCGACGCGACATAAGCGCCATTGCGCGCCGTCAAGCCGGGGCCTGGGAGAGGGAGAGTGGCCAAATCGTGCGACGCCGTGCGACGCCGTGCGGCCAGGGGCGGATAGACTTTCCTAGTCGTTAGTCGTTAGTCGTTAGTCGTTCGTTAGTGCGCCTGATCCCAGTTATCGCCAACGCCGGCTTCCACGATCAGCGGCACATCCAGCTTCGCGACGTTCTGCATCAGCTCTTTCACCTTCTCCGTCACTTCGGCGAGCTCTTCCTCCGGCACCTCCAGTACGAGTTCGTCGTGGACCTGCATGATCAGCAGCGTCTTCAGTTTTCTTTCATCGAGCCAGTTCTGTACGGCGACCATCGCCATCTTGATCAGGTCGGCGGCGGTGCCCTGCATTGGCGCGTTGATGGCGGCGCGCTCGGCGGCCTGGCGGCGCGCGGGGGAGCCTGAGCTGATTTCGGGCAGGCGCAAGCGGCGGCCGAACACGGTTTCGACGTAGCCGAGCGCGCGCGCCTGCTCCCGCGTGCGGTCCATGAAGTTCTTCACGCCGGGATAGCGGGAAAAATAGGACTCGATGTAGGCCTGCGCGGTGGCGCGCTCCAGCCCCAGGTTCTGCGCCAGGCCGAAGGCGCTCATGCCGTAGATGAGGCCGAAGTTGATGACCTTGGCGGTGCGCCGCTCGTCCTTGCTCACCTTCTCGAGCGGCACGCCGAACACCTCGGCGGCGGTAGCCTGGTGCACGTCATGGCCGTGCTCGAACGCATGGCGCAGTCCTTTGTCCTCCGACAGGTGCGCCATGATGCGCAGTTCGATCTGCGAGTAGTCGGCCGACACGATCTTGCTGCCCGGCGGCGCGATGAAGGCCTCGCGGATGCGCCGGCCCTGCGGCGTACGGATCGGGATGTTCTGCAGGTTGGGATCGTTGGAGGCGAGGCGCCCGGTGACCGCGCCCGCCTGCGAATAGGTGGTGTGCACGCGCCCGGTCTTCGCATCGACCATGCGGGGCAGCTTGTCGGTGTAGGTGGATTTCAGCTTCGCGAGGCCGCGGTACTCCAGCAGCAATTTGGGCAGCGGATAGTCGAGCGCGAGTTCGGCCAGCACGTCCTCGTCGGTGGAAGGCTGGCCCTTCGGCGTCTTTTTCCTCACCGGCAGCTTCTGCTTCTCGAACAGGATCTCGCCGAGCTGCTTTGGCGAGCTCAGGTTGAACGGCTGGCCGGCGGCTTCGTACGCCTTTTTCTCGGTCTCAAGCATCTCCTTGCCGAGCTCATGGCTCTGCGCTTCGAGCTTCGCCGCGTTTAGCAGCACGCCGTTGCGCTCGATGCGGAAAATCACCGGCGTGACCGGCAGCTCGATTTTTTCGTAGACGAACTTCAGCTTCTCGTCGGCCGAGATCTTCGGATAGAGCGTCGAATGCAGGCTGAGCGTGCAGTCCGCATCTTCCGCGGCGTACTCGGTGGCGCGCGCGATATCCACCGCGGCAAACGAAATCCGGTTGGCGCCCTTGCCGGTGACTTCGTCGTAGGTCACGTTCTTCCAGCCGAGGTGGCGCGCGGCGAGGGAATCGAGGTCGCGCCGTTCCTGGACCTCGAGGACGTAAGCTTCGAGCACGGTGTCGTGCGCCACGCCGCGCAAGGCAACGCCGTGGTTGGCGAGGATGTGGGCGTCGAATTTCAGGTTCTGGCCGACCTTGGCGTGGCTCGCGCTTTCCAGCCAGGGCTTGAGCACTGCGAGCGCCTTGTCGACGCCGATCTGGGCCGGCGCCCCCGGGTACTCGTGCGCGAGCGGGAGATACCAGGCCGAATCGCCGAACGCGAACGACATGCCCACCAGCTTCGCCTGCATCGGCTCCAGGCCGGTGGTCTCGGTATCGAAGCCGACCAGCTCGGCTTTCTCCAGGGAAGGCAGGAATCGCAGGAGCTCGGCCTCATCATTGAGCGCCAGGTATTTCCGGCGTTCCGCCGCCACAGGCGGAGGAGCTGAATCCTCGATGGCGGTGGCGGCCGGGGGCGGGGTGGAGGAGGCCGCGCGGCCCTGGATTTCGCGCAGCATGGTCTTCATGCCGTAGCGTTCGAAAAACTCCGCCAGCTTCGCCTTGTCGGCGTCCCGGGCAACGAGATCTCCGAGGCCGACATCCAGCTTCACGTCGCGCTTCACCGTGATCAGTTCGCGTCCTTTGGGCAGCCAGTCGAGTGCCTTGCGCAGGTTCTCGCCCACCGCGCCCGGGATTTCTGCGGCATGTGCCATCACCGCATCCAGCGAACCGAACTGCTGGATCCATTTCGCCGCGGTCTTCGGCCCGACCTTGTCCACGCCGGGCACGTTGTCCACGGCGTCGCCAGTGAGCGAGAGGTAGTCCACGATCTGCCCCGGGGCGACGCCGAACTTGCGCTGCACGCCTTCGGGGTCGAGCTTTTCGTTCGACATGGTGTTGACCAGGGTCACGCGCTCGTCCACCAGTTGGGCCAGGTCCTTGTCGCCGGTCGAAATGATGCAGTTCCAGCCTCCCTGCCGCGCCTGTTCGGCGAGCGTCGCGATGACATCGTCGGCCTCCACGCCGGACACCGTCAGCAGCGGCCAGCCGAGCGCGGCAATGGCCAGCTTTAGGGGCTCAATCTGGCTTGCGAGCTCCTCGGGCATGGACGGCCGGTTGGCCTTGTACTGGGGATAGACGTCGTCGCGGAAGGTCTTGCCCTTGGCGTCGAACACGCAGGCGCGGGCTGCGGCCGGATAGTCGACGGCCAGGCGGCGCAGCATGTTCAGCACGCCGTGGATCGCGCCGGTCGGCTCCCCCTGTGGGCTCTTCAACTCGGGCAGCGCGTGGAAGGCGCGGTACAGGTACGAAGAACCGTCGACCAGCAGGAGTGTCTTGTCCATGGAGGGCCGAATCTTACGGGCGATGTTGCGCAAGAATCCAGTGGAGTAGAATGCTCCCCATGCGCCGTGTCCTCTTTCTTGCCCTGTTGGTCGTGGCTGCCGGCGCCCTGGCGCAGCAGCCCCCGCCCAAACTCGAGCCCCTACCGGAACCGCCGCCGCCGCCCCTCATCCGCGATGGCGCCGATGAGCCGCGCGTGCGCATCGCCCCGCAGGAAGGCGACCGGGTGGAGGAAATGCGCGAAGGCGGGCGCGTGGTGATGCTGAAGGTTACGCCGCCGAATGGCATTCCGTATTACCTCATGGACCTCACCGGCGACGGCAGTCTGACCCGGCGCGAATCGCTCGATTCGGGCCTTCGCGTGCCGATGTGGACAATCAAGACGTTCTGATTTGTCGGTTTTCACCCCGGTTTCTGAAAGCCAGTTCGCCGCCTGGCTGATGAACTATTCGGTCGGCGCCCCGCGCGCGCTCGAGCCGATCGCCTCGGGCATCGAGAACACCAACTACTTCGTCGACACCACGCAGGGACGCTATGTGCTCACGCTGTATGAGCGCCTGCCCGCCGCCGAACTGCCGTTCTACCTCGAGCTGATGGCGCATCTCGCGCGCCATGGCATTCCCTGTCCGGCGCCGATCGCGGATCTCCAGGACTGCTACCTGTCGGAGTTGAACGGCAAGCCCGCGACCCTCGTCACGCGGCTTTCGGGCGCTTCACTTGAGAAGCCCGGTCCGGCCGACTGCGGCGAGCTCGGCGCGCTGCTCGCGCGGATGCACCTCGCGGGGCGTTCGTACGGCGGCTACCTCGAGAATCCGCGCGGCCCGAAGTGGTGGCGCAGCGCCGCGGGCGAGTTGCGCGCCTTTCTCGAGCCGGCGATGGCGGCCCGGCTTGAAGCGGAATTGCGCTTCCAGGCGCAGCATCGTTTTCCGGACCTGCCGCGCGGCGCCGTGCATGCGGACCTGTTCCGCGACAACGCGCTGTTCGACGGCGGGCGCATCAGCGGGGTGTTCGATTTTTACTTTGCCGGCATTGATTGTTTCGCCTACGACCTCGCGGTCTGCGCCAACGACTGGTGCCTCGTCGACCCGGAAAGCGACCGGCGCCTGGACGAGCGCAAGGCGCTCGCGCTGCTCGGCGCCTACCACGCGGTACGCCCTCTGCTTGCAGCGGAACGCGACGTGTGGCCGGTGATGCTGCGCGCCGCGGCGCTGCGGTTCTGGCTCTCGCGCCTGCACGACATGCACCTGCCCCGCCCCGGCGTGCTGGTGAAAGTGCACGCCCCGGAACATTTCGGCGAGATCCTCGCCCTGCGCGCCGCGCCCGGGGCGCCGGCGCCCTGGGTGTACTAGATGCGCGCCAATCGCCTGCCGGCAATCCGTGGCCTGCGCTGGGTCGCCGAAGCGTTCCTGGTCTTCCGGGTCGCTCCGGTGCGCCAGCTCCTGCTCAATCTCGCGTTTCTGCTCGCCAGCACGGTGGTGGTCGCGCTGCCGCTGGTCGGGTTTGCCGCGATCTGGCTGCTGTTTCCGGCGCTGATGGTCGGCCCTCACGCGGCGGCGCGCGTGGCGGCCGGCGGCGCGACCCCGGGCTGGGACATCCTCGTATCGGGTTTTCGCGCGCAGCTTCCGGCGCAGCTGCGCATGGGCGGATTTTTTCTCGGCGCGATGGTGGTGGTATTGGCCGGCACCGCGCTGGCCGACGATGGCCGCTTCGCGCTGGCGGTGATCGGCCGCTCCCGGCTCGAGTTGGGCGACCTGCAGAGCCCCGAGCTGCAGCGCGCGATGCTGATCGGCGCCGGCCTGCAAACCGGTTTGCTTGGCCTGCTGTGGTACGCGCCGCTGCTGGTGGCGTGGCAGGGGCTGTCGGCTTTCAAGGCGGCATTCTTCAGCGCGGCGGCGGCGTTGATCAACTGGCGCGCCTTTCTCGTCTACGGCGTTGCCGTCATGCTGCTCTTCGCGTTCGTGCTGATGCTGGCGCTGGGAGGCGCGATGCTGCTGGGCGGCAGCGGCGCGCTGCAGGCAAATACCGCCCTGTTCTCAGTCGTCTGGACGCTGCTGCCGGTCTGGTTCGCGAGTTCCTACCTAAGCTACAGGGACGTTTTCAGTGAGGACAATGCCCTCGAAACCCCCGCCAAATCCCCTACAATTCCCCCATGAGAAAGCTGACGCTCCCCGAGCTGTCCCCCCAGGCGGCGCCGGAATTCATCGACGCGGCCAGCGTGAAAGCCTGGCTGGAGCACGTGCCGCTGGCCAATGTTTCCGCCGCGCAGCAGCAGCTGCTGGAGCAGATCCGGGAATTCAACCGGTTTGACGTTCTCGCGTCCGCCCGCCTCGAGACGTTCGAGGCGTTGCGCGAAGCGGTGCAGTTCGTGGAAATCGAGCAGGCGCGGCGCTTCACGAATCGCGCGCTGCCGATGGCCGAGAGCGAGAGCGCGGTGTTCGACGACACGCTCGATCTGTGGGAGCAGATGCACCTGGGCTACCTGCGTTGCCTGGAGAGCGTCATCGCGGGAGAGGCCGGCATGCGCGAGCAGGGCGGCCTGATCTGCCAGAGGGCGCTTTCCTACACCGGGCTCAAGATGTTCCACTGCCACCGGGCCTACCGGCAGGTGCCGCCGCGCATCTGGCGCGAGCTGCACGAGGGCTACGCCATGGCGGAGGAACTGGGCGTCGCCGAAGACCCGGTCAAGGATTACCTAAACCGCGACGTCAACGACACCTCGCCGCGCATTGCATACCTTCGCCCGCTGCTGCTGGGCATGGCGAACCCGAACGAGCTCAGCCAGCGGCAGCTGACGTTCGTCGCGTTCCTGCTGGAGCGCTGGGCGGAGAAGGTGGACGTATCGAGGGAAGCGCCCGAAGGCGAGGACATCGCGCCGCTCATCGTCGACCTGGAAAGCGATTTCTGCCCGGAGCGCGACGGTCCCGATGCCGCCGAGGCGAGGTTCCTCGACGCCAAGCGCCTGGCCAAGAGCCTGCGCAACCGCATCGGCTTGCTTAGAAAAGGCGAGTCGCCGGCGAAACTCGCGCTGGGCGAGGATTGCGTCCAGCCGTCCTGCGAACAGCTGCTGGTGTTCCTCTACCGCCTGTGGTGCCAGGTCCGGCAGCCGCGCGGCGTGGAACGCAGGCGGGTGGCCAACGTCGCCCAGGCCAGCCATGACATGGCGGCGCTCCACTATTACATTTCCGGCCGCGTGTTCAAGCAGCCTGGCGAGGTCAAGGAACTCACCCAGCAGCAGCGCGACCAGATCGCCACCTTCGGCCGCGTCAGCACGCGCGACGAGGACGACTACAGCGTGGTGCATGGCTTCGTGCTGGAGAACTGGCAGCTCGAGGACGAGAGCACGCAGGGCCTGAAAATGGTCCGCCGCGCGGCGGAGTCGGGCAAGCGCTACACCCATGGCCAGCTGATCGGCGTCAAGCCCGCGGATTCCAAGGGTTTCATGCTCGGGCAGATCCGCTGGCTGGTGCAGAACGACGCCGGCGACCTTTACGCCGGCGTGCGGCTGCTGCCCGGCCTGCCCGCGGCGACCGCGGTTCGTCCCGTGGGCCTGAACGTGCTGGACGCGAAGTACATTGCCGCGCTCTCGCTGACCGGCGTCGCGGCGCTAAGCGCGCCGCCTTCCCTGGTGCTGCCCGCGGGCTGGTTCAAGCCCAAGCGGGTGATCGAGGTCTATGTCGAAGGGCACGTCAAGGTGCGTCTTACCGAGATGATCGAGCGCGGTACCGACTACGAGCGCGTTGCCTACGAAATGCTGACCTGATGGCCGAGTCTCCTGACTCCGGTACCGCGCCTACAGAAATAAAATTGCATCAGAAGTCGCGCGTGATGGAGATCGCCTTCGCCGACGGCAAGAACTTCCGGCTGCCCTACGAGTTCTTGCGCGTGTACTCGCCCTCGGCGGAAGTGCGCGGGCACGGTCCGGGGCAGGAGGTGCTGCAGACGGGCAAGCGGCTGGTCGAAATCCGCGCGCTGGAGCCGGTCGGCTCCTATGCGGTGCAGCCGGCATTTTCCGACAGCCATGCCACCGGCATCTACTCGTGGCAGTACCTGTACCACCTTGGAGAGAATCAGGATCGACTT
>JANNXB010000208.1:0-2063 GCA_031409355.1 Betaproteobacteria bacterium
TCGGACGGTGGCGTACCCGCGGGGCCGATACCAAAGGCCATCTTCTTCCGCGCCGACTTAAACCCTATGGTTGCTTCGGCTTGGCCCGCCGCAACCGTGTGGCGCAGGATGTAGAGGTAAACCGCCTGCTCGTAGACATCAAGCCTAGGGGCCAGGTGGTCCTGGAACTGAATGAACAGTGCGCGAAAATCGGTCATCGTTTGAGACAACTAGACAGAATGGCTTTCGTTCGGTGGGAGGCGGCCCGCCTCCGCGGTAACGTGGGTTGCGCGATGGGCGCGCAGAGCCACAGGTTTGGCCCGGTGGCGCAAACACACTGAACGGAGGCGGGCCATGGAAAAGTCTAGCAAGGTTTTTGTGGGGATGGACGTGCACAAGGAGTCGATCGAGGTGACGTTGGCCGAGGTGGGCGGCGAGCTGCGCCGCTTGGGGCAGTTCGGCGGGGATCGGGGCTCGTTGCTGAAGATGGTGCGCCGGTTGCAATCGAAGGGCGGGGAGCGGGTGTTCGTGTACGAGGCGGGGCCCTGCGGATTCTGGATTTACCGCGAACTGACAGCACTGGGGGAGCGCTGCATGGTGGTCTCCCCCGCGCTGGTACCCAAGCGCGCAGGCGACCATGTGAAGACCGACCGGCGCGACAGCGAGCGGCTGGCGAGCCTGGCGCGCGCGGGTGAGTTGGAGGCGATCCACGTGCCCGATATCCGGGACGAGGCGATCCGGGACCTGGTGCGCGGGCGCGACGATGCGGTGATTGCGCAGCGGCGCGTGCGCCAGCAGTTGAAGGCGCTGCTCCTGAGGAATGATGTTCGCTACGTGGGCAAGACCTCCTGGACCGGGGCGCACCGGCGCTGGCTCTCGGAATTGAAGCTGCCCGAGCCCGCGCAGCAAATCGTGTTCGAAGAGTATGTCGACGCCATCGCGGTGGCCACCGGCCGTATCGAGCGGCTCACCGGGGCGATCCAGACCGAGACCCGCACCTGGCGCTTCGCTCCGGTGGTGGCAGCGCTACAGGCGATGCGCGGCATCCAGTTCGTGCATGCCGTGACGCTGATCGCCGAACTCGGCGATCTCACCCGCTTTCCCTCGGCCCGGCAGCTGATGGGGTATCTGGGCCTGGTACCTCGGGAGGCCTCCTCCGGAGAACAGCGCCGCCAGGGCTCGATCACCAAGGCGGGCAACAGCTACGCACGGCGCGCGCTGATCGAGGCCGCCTGGGCCTACCGCCATCCGGCGCGGGTGACGCGCATCATCGCGACCCGGCAAACGGGATTACCGAAAGCCGCCTGCGACATCGCCTGGCGTGCGCAATTGCGCCTCTCGTCCAAGTACCGGCGCATGAATGCCCGGCACCTGCATCACAACAAGATCGTGGTCGCGCTCGCGCGCGAACTCTCGGGGTTCGTCTGGGCCATCGGCCAGAGCGTCAAGCCGCAGTGAATTGAACGATCGCAACCCTTCATCGACGCGACCACGGAGGCCAACGACCACTCACCACCACATGCCAGACAGGAAACGCGGCGCGGCCGCGGAAAGGAGAACCCTCGACGAACGTTATTGGTCCGGCCTCACGGCCGGCATCCCAGATCCTAGACCGAGGCAGCTCCGCGACGTACAGCAGTCATGCGCTAACCAACGCGCGGATATCAGCTTGATCGACCGTCGCTTAAGAGGGCCCCGCCGCGTTCCCTATCTGGCAGCTGGGATTTGCAATTCACCCACCAAATGCGCTGGGCAGGACAAACGCGCCTCCGTTGACAACGAAAGCCATATCAACGTTATGGTCTAGCGGCGCCGACAGGCGTCCGCTGCTCCTAGAGTTAGGAAATTTTGCGGTTCTGAACCCACAGCACACCACGACACAAGACGCCGCGAATTTTGCCCAAACCTATCGCTTTGGAAAGCTTGTCCTCAGAAATTCCGTACTGTTGAAGATAGCGGGCGGCTTTCACTGGTTTCCCGAGATAATCGATTTCTTCCTCCGAGAGACCGAACGCAGCGGCCTCCTCTGCTGGACTTGCCGAGTGATGTGGTACGCGTTCTGATTGAATGCTCGAGAATCGTGC
>JANNXB010000209.1:0-6967 GCA_031409355.1 Betaproteobacteria bacterium
CGCATGCTGGACGAGGGCGTGAAGCCGGAAACCCTGGACGCGGCGATGGAGGAATTCGGCATGCCGATGGGCCCGATCGAGCTCGCCGACACGGTCGGCCTGGACATCTGCCTGCACGCGGGCAAGCAGCTCGCCAAGAAGGACTCTCAGGGCAACGAGGCCGAGGCACCGCAGATCCTGCTCAACAAGGTGGCGCTCGGGCAGCTCGGCCGCAAGAGCGGCCAGGGCATCTACCGCTGGGAGAACAACAAGCCTGTGAAAGGCCAGCCTGGCGCCTACGACCAGAACATGGTGCAGGCGCTGGTGCAGCCTTACCTGGATGAAACGCGGGCAGTGCTGGCGGAAGGCATCGTGCCGGACGCCGAGTTGATCGACGCAGGCCTCATCTTCGGCACGGGCTTTGCGCCCTTCCGTGGCGGGCCGCTCAACTACCTCGCCGGACTGAAGAAGTAGCGGCCATGGGCAAGGCCTCGCACCAGCCTCCCGGCCTCGCGCTGCCCGAGGGCAAGATTCCCGCGTTGCGCGTGGTGCCGATGCCGGCGGACTCGAACCACAACGGCGACATCTTCGGCGGCTGGATCATGGCGCAGGTAGACGTCGCCGGCGGCATTGTCGCGGGGAGGCTCGCGCGCGGCCGCGTCGCCACGGTGTCTGTCAATTCCTTCGTCTTCAAGCAGCCGGTGCAGATCGGCGACGTGCTATCGCTCTATGCCGACGTCGTACGCGTCGGCAATACCTCGATCACGGTCGACGTTCAGGTCTACGCCGAGCGCGGTCGCGAAGAGGCGAAAGTCGTGAAGGTCACCGAGGCGGCCCTAACCTACGTCGCCATCGACCTCAAGGGCAAACCGCGCCCTGTTCCGAAAGGCTAGGCGAGGCCGGGAAACAGCTGCCGCAGGCCCTCGGCCATGGTCTGGATCGCCAGCGCGGCAAGCAGCAAGCCGAGCAACCTGGTTGCGATATTGAGGCCGGTGGTTCCCAGCTTGGCGCCGATCGGGCCGGCGAGTCTGAGCGTGATCCAGGTCAGCGCGCACACCGCGAGGATGCAAAGGAGGATCGCACCGAAGTGGACGGCCCCGCCCGCCTGCGCGGCGAGGATGGTCGTGCTGATCGCGCCCGGCCCGGCAAGGAGAGGCACGGCAAGCGGCACCACGCCCTGCAGCTCACCGCTCTCCAGCTCCTTTGCCTCGTCCCGCGATTGGCGCACGCCGCCCGCCTGCGCGTTGAGCATGGCGAGCGCCATCAGCAACAGCACCAGGCCGCCGCCGACGCGGAAAGCGGGCAGGCTCGCGCCCACCAGGAGCAGCAACTGCTCGCCGAACAGCGCGGCACCCGCGAGCACCGCGAACACGGTGACGGCGATCGCGTTCACGAGTCGCGAGCGCTCTTTCGCGCTGCGCGAAGCCGTCAGCGCCAGGAAGATCGGTACCGCGAGGAATGGATCGAGGACCGCCGTCAGTGTGACGAAGAACCGCGCGTAGCCGGAAAGCGGGAGCAGCCCTTCCAGCACGCTACTTTTTCGCCGCCTCGGTCGCGGCCTTCCGGTCGGCAATAACCTTCGCCACCGACGGCCGCTCGCTCAGCATCTTCAGATAGGGCTTGACCTGGGCAATGCCGTCCAGGAAATCGCGCCCATAAGCGAGCTTGGTCGAAAGCGAGACCAGAGGAAGATGCACCGCTGCGGCGCAGTCCGCGAGCGTCAGGTCCTTGCCGGCAATGAAGGGTTCGAATTTCGCCAGCACCTGCAGGGCATGGATGCCCTTGGCGAGATCCTTTTCCACCGACTGCTTCGTGCCGTCGGATACCGTGCCGCCGAAAAACACGCCGGAGTACAGGCGCCGCGCGACCAGTTCCAAGTGCAATTCGATGACCGTCACCAGTTCGCGCACCTTCGCCCTTGCAAGCGGATCCTTCGGCAGCAGAGGCTTCTGCGGATACGCGTCCTCGAGATACTCGAGGATCACCTCAGATTCGCACAAGCGCGTGCCGTCGACTTCAAGGTAAGGCACCTTGCCCATCGGACTGAGCGCCAGGTACTCCGGCTTCTGCGAGGGCTTGACCGTGCAGTCCTCCTCGTAGGCGACGCCCTTTTCGTTCAGCGCGATGAGCACCTTGTTGTGGTAGTTGCTGATGCGGAATCCGCAGACCTTGATCATGGCGTTCCTCCTCGCTTCCCGGTCAGTTCTTCTTCGTCGCCAGCGCTTCACCAATGGTGGTCTGCTCGGCGATCTCCTGCTTGGCGATCGCATTGCGGTGTACCTCGTCCGGGCCGTCGGCGAAGCGCAGGGTGCGCTGGTGCGCGTAGGCGTTGGCGAGGCCGAAGTCATCCGACACGCCGCCGCCGCCGTGCACCTGCATCGACCAGTCGATCACCTGGCAGGCCATGTTCGGCGCCATCACCTTGATCATGGCGATTTCCTTGCGCGCCACCTTGTTGCCGACCGTGTCCATGCGCCAGGCGGCGTGCAGCACCATGAAGCGCGTGGCGTCGATCATGATGCGCGCTTCGGCGATCCGTTCGCGCGTCACACCCTGCTCGGCCACCGTGCGGCCGAAGGCGGTGCGCGCGGTCGCGCGCTTGCACATCTTCTCCAGCGCGCGCTCGGCCTGGCCGATGGAGCGCATGCAATGGTGGATGCGGCCCGGTCCGAGCCGGCCCTGCGCGATTTCGAAGCCGCGCCCCTCGCCCAGCAGGATGCTCGAGGCCGGCACGCGCACGTCCTTGAAATCGATTTCCATGTGGCCGTGCGGCGCGTCGTCGTAGCCGAACACGTTCAGGTGCCGCAGGATCTTGACGCCGGGCGTGCCCGCGGGCACCAGCACCATCGACTGCTGGCTGTGGCGCGAGGCATGGTCCGGGTTGGTCTTGCCCATCACGATGTAGATCTTGCAGCGCGGGTCGCCGGCGCCCGAGGACCACCACTTGCGGCCGTTAATGACGTAATCGTCGCCTTCGCGCTTGATCTGCATCTGGATGTTGGTCGCATCCGAGGAGGCGACCGCGGGCTCGGTCATGAGGAAGGCCGAGCGGATCTTCCCGTCCAGCAGCGGATCGAGCCATTGCTTCTTCTGCTCCTCGCTGCCGTAGCGCTCGATGGTCTCCATGTTGCCGGTGTCGGGCGCCGAGCAGTTGAACACCTCGGGCGACCAGGACACGCGGCCCATGATTTCGCACAGCGGCGCGTAATCCAGGTTGGACAGCCCGCCACCGGTGACGCGCTTGGAATGCGGCAGGAACAGGTTCCACAGGCCCGCCGCCTTCGCCTTGGGCTTGAGTTCCTCGATGACCGGCACCGGCTCCCAGCGCTTGTCGCCGCGCACGTGCGCGTAGTACTTCGGCTCGTTCGGGTAGATGTGCTCGTCCATGAAGGCGAGCAGCTTCTTCTGCAGTTCCTTGGTCTTCGCGCTGTATTCGAAATCCATTCCTGTGCTCCCTCAGTTTGCTCTCTTTAGAATTTTTTCGACCTGCGTCCAGCCCAGTTCAGCGAGCAGCGGCGCGCGCGCGCCGGCGTCGCGCGCGTGCTCGCTCGCGGCGGTGCCATCCACCACCCGCTTGGCGATGCCCTGGCAGATGGCGGCGATGCGGAACAGGTTGTAGGCCATGTAGTAGTCCCACACCGACGGATCGATGTCCTTGCGGCCGGTGCGCTTGAAATACATCTCGATGTACTCGCGCTCGGTGGGAATGCCGAGTTCCGCGAGCGGCAGGCCTTCGATGCCGCGGAACTTGCCGGGCGGGATGTGCCAGCTCATGCAGTGGTAGGAAAAATCGGCGAGCGGATCGCCCAGCGTCGAAAGCTCCCAGTCGAGCACCGCGGTCAGGCGCGGCTCGGTCGGATGAAACACCGTGTTGTCCAGGCGGAAGTCGCCGTGCACGATGGTGGTCTCGTCGCTGGCGGGAATGTTCTTCGGCAGCCAGGCGATCATGTTGTCCATGGCCTCGATCTTCTGCGTTTCGGAAGCCACGTACTGCTTGCTCCAGCGCCCGACCTGGCGCTCGATGTAGCTGCCGGCCTTGCCGAAATCCGCCAGCCCGACCGCCTTGTAGTCGATCGAATGCAGCAGCGCGATGACGCGGTTCAGCTCCCCCCAGATCGCGCGACGCTCTTCCTTCGCCATGCCGGGCAGCGACTGGTCCCACAGCACGCGTCCTTCCATGCAGTCCATGAGGTAGAACGCGGTGCCGATCACCGAATCGTCCTCGCAGAGGACGTACGGCTTCGCCACCGGGAAGCCGACCGAATGCAACGCCTTGATCACCTTGAATTCGCGGTCTACGGCGTGCGCCGAGGGAAGCAGCTTGCCGGGCGGCTTCCGGCGCAGCGCATAGTGTCTGCCACCCGCGCCGATGCGGTAGGTCGGATTCGACTGGCCGCCCTTGAACTGCTCGATCTCGAGCGGGCCGCGGAACCCCTCCATGTGTTGCTTTAGGAAATCCTCCAGCCGCCCCGCGTCGATGCGGTGGCGTTCTTCAACGGGTTTGACGCCGATAAACAGGTCTGACATGGGGAATGCAAGGATAGTCCGAAAATGCGCGATTCTGTAGAATTTGGCACATGAGTTCGAATTTCATGGTCAAGCATTTCAAGGGCTCGAAATTCAAGGCGCGGGGCCTGCGCACCTATTTCGAGTATCGCGACCTCGGCATCAAGCGCGCCACCCGCGGCAAGGTGGTGGCGCACGTTATCCGCGCCCGGCCCGGCAAGGCGCCGCACGGTCAATGGCACCGGCACGACTGCAGGGTGCAATTCGTGTACGTACTCAAGGGCACGGCTGTCTTCGAGTACGAAGGCGTCGGCAAGGTGAAGATGAAAGCCGGCAGCTGCTTCTACCAGCCGCCCGGCATCCGGCACCGCGAGATCAGCCACTCGAAGGACCTGGAACTGCTCGAGATCGTGGCGCCGGCGGAATTCAGGACACTGAGCGATCCGAAGGATTGCGTTCCTGCACGGCTGGAGAAACCCGCAGCCAGAAAGTCACGGGCCCGTCGTTCACGAGGCTGACTTTCATGTCAGCCCCGAACTGCCCGGTTCCTGTTTGAGGAATTTTTTCCCTCGAAATCTCCACGAATAGGTTGAAAAGCCGCAGCCCGTCTTCGGGCGAGGCAGCTGTCGAGAACCCCGCCCGCGTGCCCGTCTTCGTATCCGCCGCCAGCGTGAACTGCGGCACGACCAGCAACCCACCCCCGATGTCCAGCAGCGAGAGATTCATCTTGCCGGCGTCGTCCGGAAAGATGCGGTAGCCGAGCACTTTCTCGACCAGCCTTTCGGCCTGCGCCTCGCCGTCGCCGCGCTCGACGCCGACCAGCGCGAGGATGCCGCGACCGATCTGGCCGATATTTTTTCCATCCACTTTGACCCGCGCCTCGGTGACGCGCTGGATTAATGCAATCAAGCGGGAATGTCCGGCACCAGCTGGATCTTGAGCCGGGAGATGGAGTCCTTGAGGATGAGCTTGCGCTTCTTGAAGCGCCGCAGCTGCAGCTGGTCCTGGTCGGGCTGCCCGGAGAGCCGCTCGATGACGTCGTCCAGGTCCTGGTGCTCGATCTCCAGGGCGGCGATGCGCCCTTCGATCTGCGTCCGCTCCTCGTCGGTGAGCGACTGGCTTGTCAACGCTATACCTCCTCAGCCCTGCACCGCCGCGCCAAATACTTCCGCTTCCTGATCATTTCTTCCGAACCGGCGTGAAGGAATTCATCGACGGCGGCAGCGGCCCCTCGCATCCTATAATACTGTCCGGGGGAAGAAAACGGCGCCATGCGTCGCAGCGATCACGACGTCACCAACACGATCCGCACGACGGACCAGAAACAGGTGTCCGGCGAGGTCCTGCGCATGTTTCGCGGCCTGTACGGCAAGACTCCGTCGACGGCGATCGAGCGCGCCTTCAGCGACCTGGCGAAACTCTACGCTGGCGAGCATCCTGACTACCTGCCCTGCGACACCGAGTATCACGACATCCAGCACGTGCTCGACGTCACGCTCGCCATGTCCCGCCTGATGGACGGCTACGAGCGCAGCCGCAAAGTAACGCGCTCGCGCGTGGGCGACTCGGCGCCGCTGTCCGCGGCCTGCTTTTCGCTCGGCGTCGTGACGGCGCTGTTCCACGATTTCGGCTACCTGCGCATGCGCCGCGACAGGACACATCGCTACGGCGCGGAGTACACCCTCACGCACGTGACGCGCGGCTCCAACCACCTGAAACGCTACCTGCCGCGCATCGGGCTGCGGCGCTATGCGAGCGCCGGCGCGACCCTGGTTCACTACACGGGCTACGAACGGCGCGCGGAAACCATCCCGCTGAGCAACACGCTGCTGCGCCGCGTCGGACACATACTCGGCACCGCGGACATCATCGCGCAGATGTCCGACCGCTGCTACCTGGAGAAATGCCGCGACCGGCTCTATCCGGAGTTCGTGCTGGGCGGCCTGACGAAGAGGAAGCTGCCCGGCGGCCGCACCCAGATCCTGTTCACCTCGGGCGACGACCTGGTGCGCAAGACGCCCGGCTTCTACGTGAACGCGGCCAAGCGCCTCGACCTGCAGCTCGCGCGCGCTTACGAGTATGCGGAGCGCCACTTCAACGGGCAGAACCTGTACCTGGAGGAAATGCAGAAAAACGTGCGCTATGCGCAGGTGGTCTGCGACGCGCCCCCCAGCGTCGACATGCTGCGCCGCACGCCGCCCTCGACGCTGAACGAGGGCGTCGAACCATACCCGAAAAGCATCGTTATTCGCTAGTAGCTTGGCCTCGCGCGGAAGTAGTCCACGCGATCGATCGAGCGCAACGTCACTTCCTTCACCTGCACCCCCTGCAGCACGCGTAGCGGCACGTCGACGCCCGCCGCGCTGATGCGCGAGCTCCGGGCCACCGACGCGCGCTACGTCGCCACCGACGAGCTGGTCACCTTCACGATCGCGACCCTGCGCGGCCTCGCGCTCGTCGAGGGGGCGGACGACGGGCTCGC
>JANNXB010000210.1:0-2286 GCA_031409355.1 Betaproteobacteria bacterium
TCTCGGAAGCGCCCTGCAATTGATCGTTCCAGCCGTTCATCGAGGCAACGGCCATGGCCTGGTCGGCCGGGTTGCTCAGGCTGCAGGCGGCGGTGGCGGTCGCGCCGTCGCCGAAATACGGGGCGCCCGTGGTCGTGTTGGTGGTGATCACGTAGCAGGGCGCCGTGGTGCGGCTGTTGTTGATGCGGTCCATCATGTCGTAGAGCAGCACCAGCGCCTGCGCGCGCTGGTAGGACTCCAGCTCCGCGACCTGGGCGCGCGCCTGGATCCCGGCCAGTCCGAGCAGCCCGACGACCGCAATCAGCATCGAGACCAGCACTTCGAGCAGGCTGAACCCGGCGCTGGCGGATTTGCGCGCGTAAATGGGCCGGCGCATCAGTTGCACCCGTTGCTGTCGGTGGCGTTCGTGTCGACCAGGGTCTTGGGCCGCCCGCTGACGCTCAATTCCACGCAACGCATCGGCACCTGCGCGTTGTTCGCGGTATAGATGATCCTCAGGGAAGTCGCCGCCGTCGCCAGCCTGCCGTCCCGGTTGAAGGTAATCGTCGTGATGCCGTTGGCTTCCGACAGGCTGATGCTGCTGTCCACCGCATCGCCGACCGTCAGAACGACGTTGCTGCCGCCGCAACTGCCGCCAGAATCGACGCAGGTCACGGACCAGCCGTTCTGCCAGTTGCCGCCGGTGGCGATCATCGAAACGCTGCCGGTGTTGCGCTTGATCGCCTCGCTGCGCGCGAGCGCGAGGCTGGAGTAGAGATCGAGCGAGAGCGACTTCATGCGGCTTGAAACCACTGTGTCCCTCATCGATGGGAGGGCGATGACCGAGAGCACGCCGACAATGGCGACCACGATCATCAGTTCGATGATCGAGAAACCGAGCGTGTCCGGGCGCGAAGTCATCGCGGCTACCACTTCAGGTCGGTGCCGCTGCGCATGCGCGCCTTGGCGCTGCCGCTCGTGAGCGTGAGCACGCCGTCGCTCTTGGCGGCGTTTCCGCTGCCGTCCTGGAATCCGCCGGGCGTGGGCGTGCCGGTAATCGTATAGCTGGGGGGCGGTCCGGCAACCAGGGTTACGCTCACCGTGTAGTGCGTGTTGCTGCAGCCCGCGGTGGATGGCGAGACAGGGCACGTCCAGCCGTCGCCTGTGATACTCAGGCCGCTCGCGCCGCTGCCCAGAATGTTGGAATAGGCGCGGGCGTCAAGTATGTATTGCTCCTGGCGATTCTGGATTGTGAGCATGAGCTGCTGCGCCGCGGAGCGATTGGCGCGCATGTTGTACTGCTGGTAGGAGGGGATCGCGACCGCGGCGAGAATCGCCATGATCGCGACCACGATCATCAGCTCGATGAGCGTGAAGCCGCCGGCCGCAAAACCGCGGCGATGGATGCTCGGGAACGCCTTATTGCACTTCATCTCGGATCTCCTGTGGGGACTATAGCAACGGCGACGGGATGGACAATACAGGCTTCCGACGGAATGCCGAATTGCCCGGACGAACGGCAATGCAAATGCGCTGCCGGTGCGGCTTTTGTCACGCTTTCCCCCGCGTCTGCCGCGTGAGTTCCCGCGGCAGCGCAAAGACGACGTGCTCGGTGGCGCCCTCGAGCGGGCGCACGCTCTTCGCCCCAAGCTGCCGCAACCGTTCGATAAGTTCGTTCACCAGCACTTCCGGTGCGGAGGCTCCGGCGGTAATGCCGACCCGCTCCTTGCCGGCGATCCACTCGGGTCTCAGATCCGCGGCGCTGTCCACCATGTGGGCCTCGACCCCCATTTTTTCCGCCACTTCGCGCAGGCGGTTCGAATTCGAGCTGTTCGGGGATCCCACCACGATCACCACGTCGCAGCGCGGCGCCATGAACTTCACCGCGTCCTGGCGGTTCTGCGTCGCGTAGCAGATGTCGTCGCGCTTCGGGCCGCGGATCGCCGGAAAGCGCGCGCGCAGCGCGGCGACGATCTGCGCGGCGTCGTCCACCGACAGCGTGGTCTGGGTCACGTAGCAGAGGCGCCCGGGATCGGCCACCGCGAGCCGCGCCACGTCTTCGAGCGTTTCCACCAGGTGCATGCCGCTCCCCGACTGGCCCATCGTGCCCTCGGACTCGGGATGGCCGCGATGGCCGACCATCACCACTTCGTTGCCCTCGCGCAGCATCTTCGCGACCTCGACGTGCACCTTGGTGACCAGCGGGCAAGTCGCGTCGAACACCTTTAGCCCCATCGCCTCGGCGTCGCGGAAGACCTGTTTCGGCACCCCGTGGGCGGAGAAAATAACCGTGCCGCCGCGCGGCAC
>JANNXB010000211.1:0-6519 GCA_031409355.1 Betaproteobacteria bacterium
GTACGAGCTGGCGAACAGCGCGCAGCCCCCAAACGCGAAGATCACCGCATTGGTGTGCAGGGGGCGCAGCCGGCCATAGGACAGCCAGGGAATGTCGAAATTGAGCTCGGGCCAGAGCAGCTGCGCGGCGATGATCACGCCGACCAGCATCCCGACCACGCCCCAGACCACCGTCGCGATCGCGAATTGCCGGACTACGGTGTAGTTGTAGGTCTCTTCCGAACTCTGCATGGCCCGATCCCCGATGGCGATGGAACCATGCTAGAGAAGCGCGAGCGGCGCTATTTGACCTACATCAAGCAGAGTTTCAGCGGGGCCGACTATTTGCCGTCGCGGCGGGAAAACTCGGCCCAAAGCCCCACGGCGGCGACGACGAAGGGAAGGATCAGGAGAAACAGGAACGAACGATCCAGGCTTGCAAACCACTGGGCCCAGAGATTCCAGTCAAGAATCTCGTGTACTTGGCCTTTGTAACCCCGGAAGCAGACGATGGCAACGAGTGTCGGCGGCAGGGCCGCAATGAAAAGGCCGAATGGGTTTATCGATTGATCCTCGAAATGGTCCTTGAGGATTGCGAAGCCGGCAGGATTGGGTGCGTTGGCGATCACGGTCAAACCCCCGCCCGCGACTGCTCCGGCAACAAGCGCATACTTGAATTCGTCGGAAACGCCCTGGACGAGGGAGCCGAGATACGTGAGAGCCGCGTTATCGGTTATGGCCGTAAGAGCGGCCGCCCCGTAGAACAACGTCGATTCGTCGAGTCGGGAGATCACGTCCTGCAGCCACCAGCGTTGTTGCCCGCCGAGCACCACAAGCCCCGCGAGGAAGAACGCGACCATGAGTCCTTCACGAAGCATCAGGCGATCGTGATGGCGGCGGTAGGCCTCCGCGAAGCCCAGGAACAGCAGGAAGAGGCCCATGAAGGCCTCGGGAAGATGGTTCGTGAACACGACGGCCGCGAGAATGGCGAGATTCAGCGCCACAAACAGGGCCGGAACCCGAGCCTCTGTGCGTTGCGCAGGCGGCGCTGCGCGCCTCGACAATTCGCGACGGAAGAGAAGCGTGAGAACGAGGGCGTTGACTATGACAGCAAGGGCCGCCTTGGCGCCGAACGTGGACAGCATGAAGCCTGAAGTCCAGCCCCATGTTGCCGCCACCATGAGAACCGGGGGAGCGGCGAAGTTGGTCAATACTCCGCCGATGGACACGTTGACGAACAACACGCCCAACGTCGCGTACTTGAGACGGCTGGAAGCCTCGGTCGCGAAGATGCGATCTCGCAGCATCAATGCCGCGAGCGTCATTGCTGCGGGCTCCGTGATAAGTGAACCGAGCAGCGGCACGAGTGAGAGACTCAGGAAGTAGCCCGCGATAGCCGGCTGCGCAGGCAGCAGTCGCCCAACGGCCTGGACGATATCGGATGCTACTTGCATGACGGGCCGGCTCGCAGCGATGACCATGATGACGAAAACGAACATCGGCTCGACGAAGTGCCGGCTTTCCAGGTAGGCCGAGGCGTCGCCCCAGCCATAGGCGAGTGCCATGAATACGATCAAGACAAGGGCCCAGAAGCCGAAGACCGTTTCGACCTCGCCTAGCAGGTGCCACACGCCTGAATGTGCGGTCCGGGTGTGCGCCAGGTGCTCGAAATAGCGAGTCGAGAATGTGTGGATAACCGCGACCGCAAACAGTGCGGCGCCGACAATCTCGAGGGATCCGATATTGGTCATCATGCCGCGACTCTAGGTCAGTCGAACCCCGTGCGTAAGTTCGCAAACGCGCGTACGTAATAGCGCTTACTTGCCTAGCAGCAAGCCCCGGCCCAAGATGCAGCCTTGCAATGAAATTCCTTCGATATTTACGTGATGCGGCCATTTTCGCGCCTTGCTACATCGCGCTCGATTGGGCCAGCTATGTCGATCCGGTCGGTCCATTCAACATTACGCCGTGGAATCCACAGGCAGCCCTTGCGATCGTATGGATGATGCTGGGCGGTCTTGTGCATGCTCCGGCAGTTCTGGCGACGATACTGTTGGCGGATATTTTCGTACGTCACATTCCGGGTGGATACGCGATCATCGGGACGACCGCCTTCGTACTCGCCAGCGGCTACGCGGGAACAGCATGGGCGCTAAAGACTTTCCTTAGAGATACCGGTTTGCGCTCGACTCGGCAGCTCACCATTTTTGCGGCGATAGTGGTGGCGGGGAGTTGCGTGGTGGGCGCGGGATTCATCGGGGTACTGAGCGCAGCGGGTTTGCTAGGGGAGACATCGTTCGGCAATGCATGGATACGCTTCTGGATTGGCGACGCGGTCGGAATTCTGGTAACGGCTCCACTCCTATTTGCTGCAGCGGACGACGCGCGCAGATCTGCTCTTGTTGCGCTCGCGCTTCGGCCCGAGGCCCTGCTGCAGGCAGTTGTCCTGGCGGGGACAGTCTGGTTGATATTCGAAGGATTCGGCACCGATCCGTCGCGGCAGTTCTATCTTCTGTTTCTACCCCTGATCTGGATTGCTGTTCGATTCGGGATGAACGGTGCCATTGTGGCGACCGCAATTGTGCAGATAGGGGTCGTGTTCGGCATCCACAGTGAGCGCGGAATCGCGCTGCCCGTCGTCGAACTGCAAGCCTTGCTAGTCGCCCTTACGTTGACGGGCCTGTATCTCGGAGTAATGGTGGATCAGCGGCAGCGTGCGGAGGAGGGCTTGAGGCAAACGTTGCGGCTTGCGGCGGCAGGCGAGATGGCGGGAGCCATTGCGCACGAGGTAAACCAGCCGCTCACAGCCGTTACAAACTACGGGCGATCAGTGCAAATGCTTCTGGAACGGCAGGGGTCCGACCCCTCGCAAGTGAAGGAGATAGTCGGCAAGATCCTCGCCGAGGCCGAACGGGCTGCTGAAGTAGTCCGTCGGCTCCGTGACTTCTTTCGGGCCGGTACTACCAGGCTGCAGGTGGTGGAACTCGAAGATCTGCTAGCGGCGATTCGCAGGATGGGCGAAAGCGCAATCGATTCGAAGAGCATCGCGCTCGACATTGAGCAACACGCGTTGATGCCGCCGCTCTACGTTGACCGATTGCAGATAGAAGTAATCTTGCGCAACCTGATTGCGAACGCAGTCGAATCGCTGGCTGGATCGAGTCGTGAGGACGGTCGAATTTCGGTGCATGTGAACCGCCACGAAGAGAACTACTTGCGAATTGTCGTTGCGGACAATGGGCCGGGAATGTCCGCGGCAAACCGCGAGCGCCTGTTCGAACCCTTTGTGTCAGGCAAGTCCACAGGGATGGGCCTTGGCCTGGCCGTCAGTCGCGCCATCGCCGAAGCGCACGGCGGCTCCCTTTCGGCGGCCGTAGGCCCACACGGCGAATTTCATTTGGTACTGCCATGCGTTCAGAGAGCCTGACAGTCTTCGTCGTTGACGATGATGCTTCCGTGCGCGATTCGATAGCGCTTATGCTAGGGCTGGCTGGCTATCGCACCTCTGTATTCGCTGACGCCGAAGCCTTTCTCGCCGCATGGCGGGAGGATTGGGCCGGGTGCGTGGTAGCCGACGTGAAGCTGCCCGGGCAAAGCGGAGTTGAGCTGCAAGCGACGCTGCGAGAGCGCGGCGCATCGTTGCCTTTCGTGATCATTACCGCTCATGGGGACGTACCCACGGCGCGCGCCGCTTTCCGATCGCAGGCAGTGGACTTCCTCGAAAAGCCGTTTGACAACGTGCAGCTGTATGCCGCCGTGGAAACTGCATTCGGATTGGAGGAGCGCCGGATTCATCGGCATGACAGCCGGCGTGCGGATGCGAAAAAGCTAAGCCGGCTCACAGCGCGCGAGCGCGAAGTCCTGGGCAAGGCTGCGCAAGGGCTTCATGCCAAGGAAATCGCGGTGGCCCTGGGCATAAGCTCACGTACCGTGGAAGTACACAAGACCCGCATTATGGAAAAACTCGATGTGCGCAACGTCGCTGAACTGGTTCGATTCGCGATAGCCGCGATGACGATCGATCCAGATTAGCCTGGGGCGGCGACTATTCGTCGTCCGAGAGCACGTCGGTCCCCGCACGATCGAGGTCGTCGAACTGGCCGCCCTGGAGCGCGCGCCAGAACACCCAGCCGGTCAGGAATACGCCGGCGACGGAGAGGGGGATGAGGAGGTAGAGGCTTTCCATGTCCTGCCCTGTGGCGCCGCGGAACCGATCCGCAGCGCATTCAATACGACGATGAAGGAACTGGCCGCCATGCCGACGGCGGCCTCCCATGGCCCGATCCAGCCGATTGCCGCGAGCGGCAGCGCAAGCGCGTTGTAGCCGAGCGCCCAGCCGAAGTTCTGGCGCACGATGCGCATCGCGCGGCGCGCGAGGGAGAAAGTCGCGGGGACCTCCGCGAGAGAATTTCCCGTCAAAACGAATTCCGCCTGCCGCTGCGCCATGTCGGCGCCGCCGCCCATGGCGAACGATACGTCCGCGCGTGCGAGCACCGGCGCATCGTTCAGGCCGTCGCCGATCATTGCCACCACCTTCCCCTCGCGCTGCAGCCGTGCCACGTAGGAAAACTTGTCCTGCGGCAGCACGCCGCCGGCCATCTCGGCGATGCCAACGGTGGCCGCGACCGCGGCGACGGTGGCCGGAATATCGCCGCTCAAGAGATGCAGCCGCAGTCCCCTGCGCCGCAGCTGCGCGACGACGTCCGCCGCCTCCGGCCGCAGTGCATCCTCGAGCATGAAAACAGCGAGCCAGCCTCGTTCGTCGGCGAGGAACACCGGCGTCCACGGCGCCTGCGGACCCGCGAACGCGGGCGGCGCACCCGCGAGCTCACGGCAGAACGTCTCGGTGCCGATACGGGTCCGCTGACCTCCCGCAAGGCCTTCCAGGCCCCGTCCGGGAAAATTCCGGATCTCCGTCACCGCAGCACGGCTTTCGCCGTCAAAGGCGCGCGCCAGGGGGTGGCGATTTGAGGCCTCCAGCCCTCGCGCAAGTGCCAGGCATTCGGATTCCACCGCGCCAGAGAGCAATTGCAGCCGCGCCATGCGAAAGCGGCCGGAGGTAAGCGTGCCCGTCTTGTCGAATACCACGTCGGTGACCGCCGCCAGTGTTTCGAGCGCGCCGCCGCGCGTCAGGACAACCCCGCGCGCGAGCAGGTCGCCGGCAGCCTGCGTGAGCGCGGCCGGCGCGGCAAGCGCGAGCGCGCAGGGGCAGGTCGCGACCAGGACGGCGATCGCGACCCAGCCGTTGCCCGAATGCAGGCCCGCGAGCACGGCCACCGCGAGCACCACCCAGGTAAGCGCATGCGCGAGCCGGTCGGCGGCGGCGACCAGCCTTGGCCGCGAGGCGGCTGCGCGCTCCACCAGGCGCGCGATCTCGGCGGCGCGGGTCGCGCTTCCGGCCCGCTCCACGCGCATCACCAGTTCCTGTTCCAGGTTCACAGAACCGGCGGCAAGCGCCGCGCCGACATCCTTGGCGACGGGCATCGACTCACCGGTGAGCAGCGATTCGTCGACGCTGGAGCAGCCGCGCTCGACCACGCCGTCCGCCGGCACGCGGTCGCCGGCGGGAACGAGGACCGAGTCTCCCGGCGCGAGCTCATGTGCCTGGACACGCGCGACGGAGCCGTTTTCCAGCCGGAATGCGGTGGACGGCGCCCAGCGCGACAAGCGGTCGAGCGAGCGCGCCGCGCGCTGGCGCGCGGCCAGCTCCAGGTAGCGCACGCCGAGCAGCAGGAACACCAGCATCGCGATCGAATCGAAATAGACCGTGCCCGTGCCGGTCAGCGTCGCCCAGGCGCTGGCCGCGAAGCCCGCGCCGATGCCCAGCGCGATCGGCGTGTCCATGCCCGGGCGCAGGCGCCGCAGCTCGCTCCATGCGCCCGAGAAGAACGGGCCGCAGGAAAAAGCGAGCACCGGCGCGGTCAGCACGAGGCTCGCCCAGCGCATTAGGTTCTCCGCCTCGCGCGACAGGGTTCCGGCGCCCTCGTCCATGTACGCCGGGAAGGCGTACATCATCACCTGCATCGCGCCGAACCCGGCGACAAACAGCCGCCAGAGCGCCTTGCGGCGGGCGCCGAGGTCCAGCGCCGACTGGCGCAGCGGGTCGTAGGGATACGCGTCATAGCCGACCGAACGCGCGGCCTCGATGATCGACGACAGGCGCACTTGCGCGGGATCCCAGGCCACCACCGCGCGCTGCGTCGCGTAGTTGATGCCCGCGCGCAGCACTCCCGGCGCGCGGCGCAACGCGCGCTCGATCAGCCACAGGCAGGCGGCGCAGCGGACGCGATCCAGGATCAGCGTGGCGCCGCGCTCGTTCGGGCCCAGGGCGACCACGAATTGCTTTTGCGCCTGCGGATCGTCGTAGGCCAGCAGCCCGGCAAGTTCGTCCGGGCGCGCCGCCGGCGCGGAGCGCGTCGCATAGTAGTTCTCGAATCCGCCCGCGACGATGGTGGACGCGACAGCGGCGCAGCCCGCGCAGCAGAAATCGCGCGGCGCGCCCAGCACCGGCGCGCGCCAGCGCCCGCGCTCCGGCGCCGG
>JANNXB010000212.1:0-1654 GCA_031409355.1 Betaproteobacteria bacterium
TCGAGGCGCGCGGTCTCGAGTTCCCGGTCGATGTCGAGCGCCTGGCGCTCGGTTTGCAGGTTCTTGCTGCGGATCTGGATCATGGTGTCCTGCTCGATGTCGTTGCGCGTCTTCTTGCGCATCTCGATTTGCTCGGTGAGCCGCGTCAGTCCCTCGGCATCGAACACGTTGGAGGGATTGAAGAACTCCATCGCGGTCTGGTCGAGCTGGGTCAGCGACACTGTTTCCAGCTCCAGGCCGTTCTGCAGCAGGTCCGCCGCCACCACGGCGCGCACGCGCTTTACGTAGTCGCCGCGCTTCTCGTGCATCTGCTCCATGGTCATTTCGGCGGCCACGCTGCGCAGCGCGTCGACGAACTTGCCATCGACCAATTCTTTCAGGGTCTCAGGATGGAGCGTGCGCTGGCCGAGCGTTTGTGCCGCGGAGGCGATTGCGTCGGTGCTTGCCTGCACGCGCACATAGAACTCGGCCGTCACATCCACCCGCATGCGGTCGTGGGTGATGATCGCCTTGTCGCGGCCGCGCGAGACCTCCAGCCGCAGCGTGTTCATGTTGACCGGCACCACCTCGTGCACGATCGGCAGCACGAAGGCGCCGCCGTTCATGACCACTTTCTGGCCGCCGAGGCCGGTGCGCACGAACGCCCGCTCCTTGGAAGACCTCAGATACAGCCAGTTAAGCAGCCAGACCGCGATCGCGACGACGATTGCGACGACAATCAGACCGAGAATGAATTGACCGAATTGCGCTCCGCTCATGATGCACCTCTCTTGATACGCTTGAATTTCCGGGTTGTTTCAGTGATTGCCCGTTCCGTCGGCAGGCGCACCATGCTGGAGGCGCCGTAGAAGCCGTTGCAGCCCGGGCAGTGTTTCAGGATGTAGCTCGCGTCCTTCGGTTCCGAGATCGGCCCGCCGTGGCAAAGAGCCAGGATGTCCGGCCGGATGCTTTTTGCCTCTTTAATCCAGGAATTTATTAAAGGAACGCATTCCTTCAAGCTCACCCCGGTCTGCGCGCCGATGGCACCGCCCGTGGTGAGGCCGAGGTGGCAGACGATGACATCGGCGCCCGCCTTCGCCATGTCGCGCGCGTTCTGCTCGGAGAACACGTAAGGCGTCGTCAGGAGATCCAGCTCCCTCGCTCTTTTTATTGTTCCGACTTCGAGGGCGTATCCCATCCCGGTCTCTTCGAGTTGCGCACGGATGGTTCCGTCGAACAGCCCTACTGTCGGGAAGTTTTGTATTCCCGAGAAACCCAACTGGGAAACTCGCCCGAGAAAATCATCCAGAATCAGGAACGGGTCAGTCCCATTCACGCCCGCAAGAACCGGCGTGTGCTTCACCACCGGCAGCACCTCGCGCGCCATGTCGAGCACGATGTCGTTGGCATTGCCGTACGCCATCAGGCCCGCGAGCGAGCCGCGCCCGGCCATGCGGTAGCGGCCGGAGTTGTAGATCACGATGAGGTCGATGCCGCCCGCCTCCTCGCATTTCGCGGACAAGCCGGTGCCGGCGCCGCCGCCGATGATCGGCTCGCGGCGCTTTACCTTGGCACGCAGCTTCCTCAGGATCTCTTCGCGCGCGATGCGGGCCATGAAACTGGTCCTTCCTTTGCGTGGATTTCAGAGAAGTTCGCCGCCAGCGCGGCAGCGAAG
>JANNXB010000213.1:0-4873 GCA_031409355.1 Betaproteobacteria bacterium
GCTGCTCGGGACCGGCCTTTTTGTTCTGCAGATGAGCCGCCTGGTCGGTGAACGCACCCTGCGCGATATCGTCCTCGGCCGCTACCACCACTCGCGAACCGAGGAGCGGTTCTTCCTGTTTGTCGACGTCGTCGGTTCGACGCCGCTGGCCGAGCGCATCGGCCCGGAGCGCATGCACAAGGTGCTCAACGCCTTCTTCGAAGTCGCACTAGCCGAAGTGCACCGCTTCGAAGGCACGGTCAACCAGTTCCTCGGCGACGGCTTCATGGCCACCTTCGGCGCCCCGCTTGCCACCGGTCGCGACTGCGGCAACGCGCTTGCCGCGGCGCGCGAGCTGGTGGCCGGAATCCGCAGGCTGTCGGACGCGGGAAGTCTGCCGCCGATCTCCATCGGGATCGGCATGCACGCTGGCGAGGCGATTTGCGGGAATGTCGGCTCAGCGCTGCGCAAACAGTACTCGATCACCGGAAACGTCGTGATCCTCGCCTCGCGCATCGAGCAGCTCAACAAGACCTACGGATCGCAGATCCTGGTGTCACGCGAGGTGCTCGCGGCGGCCCGCGAGGAAGCGCGTGGCACTGATTCGCTCGGCCCGGTACAAGTCAAAGGGCGGGAGCAGCCGATTGAGATTTTCCGGCTTGCCTGAATGACCGCATGGTCTCCGTTGCGGCACCGCGCGTTCCGCGCGCTCTGGCTGGCATCGTTTGCCACGCTCACCGGATCCTGGATCGCCGACAGCACCGCGGCGTGGCTCATGACCTCGCTCTCCTCGTCGCCGCTGATGGTGGCGCTGGTGTCGAGCGCCATCACGCTGCCGATCCTGCTGATGGCACTGCCCGCGGGCGCGGTTGCCGACCTCTTCGACCGGCGCATGGTGCTGATGGTGACGCAGTGCTGGGTGACGGTGGTGTCGCTCGTGCTGTTCGCGGTAGCCATCAGCGGAAGGATGACCGCCGAGCTGCTGCTCGCGCTGACCTTCGCCCACGGCATCGGCAGCGCGATCCGCCTGCCGCTGGTCGCGGCGATGACGCCGTCCATGGTGCCGCGCGCGGACCTGCCCACCGCGCTGGCGCTGCATGGCGTGTCGTTCAATGGCGCGCGCGTCGTGGGTCCCGTGCTCGCCGGCCTGCTGCTCGCCTGGATCGGCGGCCCGTGGGTGTTTCTCGTCTGCGCCCTGATCTCGATTGCGGTGACGGTGGCCTTCGCGCGCGGCGACGCGCACCAGCGTACGAGCTCGCTTCCCAATGAGCGATTCGTGGCCGCGATGCGCCTCGGTCTGCAGTTCTCGCGGCAGACGCCGGCCATGGTTGCCGCGCTCGCGCATGTCTGCGGCTATACGTTTTTCGCGGTGGTGATGCAAGCACTGCTGCCGCTGGTGGCGCGTGACCGGCTGAACGGCGATGCCGGGACCTACACGCTGCTCCTCTCTGCGATGGGCATAGGCGCGATCGTCGGGGTGGTGGCGCTGCCGGCGTTGCGGCGCCGCCTGAACCGCGACCAGTTGCTTGCCGCCTTCGCGATCACGCAGGCCGTCGGCACGGCCGCGCTGTCGCAGGCGACCAATCCCTGGATCGCGGCGCCCGCGGTGTTCGCGGGCGGCCTCGCGTGGACCGCGACTTTCAACGTGCTAAACGTGACCGCGCAGATGGCGCTTCCCGACTGGGTGCGCGCGCGCGGCACCGCGGTATTCATCGCCAGCGGCATGGTCGGCGCCACCGCCGGCGGCTTCGCCTGGGGACAGATCGCCTCAGTCGCATCGATCGAGCGCGCGATGGAGATATCCGCGTTCGCCTCGTTGATCGTCTACGCGCTGCTGCGGCGCCGCTACCACCTGAGCAGCCTCGCCGAAACGGACCTCACCCCGGCGCAGGTCACGCCCGAATTCGCCGCGGGCGCCAGCATCGAGGGCGACCAGGGACCGGTGCTGGTGACCATCGAATACCGGATCGATCCGGCGCGCGCCGAGGCGTTCTCCACCGTCATGGCCGACAGCCGCCGCTGGCGCCTGCGCCACGGCGCTCTGCACTGGGGCCTGTACCGCGACATTACGGACCCGGGCCGCTACACCGAGCACTTCCTGCTGGATTCCTGGCTCGACCGCCTGCGCCAGATCGAGCGCCTCACCGCCGAGGACGTCGCGCTGCGCGACCGCAAGAACGAATTCCACCTCGGTCCCGAGCCGCCCGACATGCGCCACCTGCTGATGGAGCCGACGGAACGGCGCTAAATGCTTGGCGTCCGGATCGGCTGCGTGGATTCGAAGGCGCGCGCGGCGCGCAGCACCAGCGCATCGGCGTAGCGCGGGCCGACGATGTGCAGGCCGACGGGCAGGCCTTTCTTCGTCAGGCCGCAGGGAACGGTGGCGGCGGGCTGCTGGGTGAGGTTGAAGGGATAGCTGAACGGCGACCAGTCGGTCCAGCGTTTTTCCTTCAGCAGGTTGGAGACTTCCTTGCCGGCCTCGAACGCCGCCAGCGGCAAGGTCGGCGTGACGAGCAGGTCCCAGGATTCGTGAAACCGGTTCATCAGCAGGCCGAGCGCGCCACGCTTCTGCATCGCGTCCATGTATTGCGCGGTGGTGACCTTCTCGCCCATGCGCGCGGTCTCGAGCAGGCCCTTGTCCATCAGCGCGCGCTTGCGTGGGTTCGTGTTGCGCACGATGGTGGCCGCGCCTGGGAACCAGTGTGCCGCGAAGAGTGGACCGCAGTCTTCAAATCCGGGATCCTTCGCTTCCACGTGGGCGCCCAGGTCTTTGAACTTTGAAATAGATTTTTTAACTATAGAAGCGATTTCAGGATCAACTTTCGCGTATCCCAGGTCGGCTGAATACGCGATGCGCAATCCCTTGACGCCATCCTCAAGCCCAACGCGGTAGTCGCGGTCGTCGTGGGGCAGGGCATGCCAGTCGCGCGTGTCGGGCAGGGAGAGCACGTTCAGCATCAGCGCGGCATCGGTCACCGTGCGCGTCATCGGCCCGACGTGCGCGACCGTGCCCATCGGTGAGAGCGGCCACGCGGGCACGCGGCCGAACGAGGGCTTCAAGCCGAAAAGGCCGGTGAAGCCGCAGGGAATGCGGATCGAGCCGCCGCCGTCGGTGCCCACCGTGAGCGGGCCCATGCCGGACGCCACCGCCGCCGCGCCGCCGCCGGAGGAGCCGCCGGGCGTCATTCTCGTGTTCCAGGGATTGCGCGTGATCCCGGTGAGCGGGCCGTCGGTGACGCCCTTCCAGCCAAATTCCGGCGTCGTGGTCTTGCCCAGAAGCACCGCGCCATGCTCGCGCAACCGCGCCACCACCGGCGCGTCGTCGTTCCACGGTCCCTTCGGGTCGATGGTCTTCGAGCCGCGCAAGGTCGGCCAGCCGCGCGTTAGCAGGAGGTCCTTGATGGAAACGGGCACGCCGTCGAGCAGGCCCTGGGGAGCGCCATTCGCCCAGCGCTTTTCGGACTGTTTTGCCTTTTCGATGGCCTGTTTTTCATCTACCAGGCAAAAGGCGTTCAGGACCGGATTGAGTTTCTCTATCCGGTCCAGAACGGCGCGCGTCACTTCCACCGGTGACAGCTTCTTTCGGGCATAAGAGCGAACCAGTTCGGTCGCTGAAAGCGAGCAGAGATCGTTTTTCATGCGGGCAGTCCCAATCCTTGTTGAGTTCCGAAAATCCACGCGCCGCCCAGGGCTCCGGGCAGCGACACGGCGTAAAGATTCTCCCTCAGTTTGCGCAGGGCGAGCCCGAGCAGCTTGCAGCGCGAAACCAGGATCGCCGGGTCGCGGCATTCGAGCGCATAACCTGCCAGCGCCGGCGCCGCCGGCGCGTCGCCGAGAAGCCCGCTCCAGCTTTCGCGGCGGCCGGCGAGGACATGCCCGCGGGCGGTGGCCAGGTGCACGAACCTGCCGGCGGGCCGCGGCAGCAGGGCGGCGAAACGCGCCCAGCGTGCCCCGGCCGTCACCGGATCGTCGGCCACGGCGAACACGCAGGCGAGTTTCACCACGTTGTTCGTGTGCCCCATGTATTTCGGCCGCCAGATGGCGTCCGGTGTGTGGTGCTGGACGAACTGGATCCGTCCTTCAGGCATTGCATTGGTTGAGGGTCTTACTACGGAAAAACGCGCTGTCTCGCCGGTCGACACCTGGCGATTCAATTGCACAAGGGGTTGAGGTTCGAAACCATGCGTTTTCAGCCTTGCGTGCTCGCCTTCGGCGTCCGGCGTGCCGAAGCAGACCAGATGAACGCCGGGGTAGCGCTGCATGGATTCGCGCAGGCGCCGGGCGTTTGGCGTGTCTGCCGTGGGCGCAAGGAACTCCAGGTAACCGTGCTCGAGCATCACGCAGACGTTCGACGTGCCGGCTGGGCCATCCTGCGTCTGCTGCGCTGACACGGGCGTGACGGTGAATCCGAGCGCTTCCAGCGCGCTCGCGGCAGCACCCAGGTCCGGCACGAAGTGCGAAACATGATCGACCAGCAGGCTTCCGGGCGAGGGGATTTGCTGCGAAGCAATGCTCATGCGGCTAATATTATCTCCGTGATCGAACCGAAGCCCAGCTGAAAAAACTTCTCAAATCCCTGCGCCTCTCGCCGCTGGGCGACGCGGCGGTGTACGCTGAATTCGGCGATACGCTTGATCTGGAACTCAATCGGTCGCTCCAGGCCCTCGCCGCGGCAGTACGGGCGCGTGCGGTACCGTGGATCCGCGATGTGGTGCCCGCGCTGTGCGGCATCGCGCTGCATTTCGATCCCTTCCATCCGGAACTGCCGGATTCGGTGCTGGAATATTGCCAGCAGCTGCTGGAAGAATGCTTCAAGTCGGCCTCGAAGTTCGAGGATTCCGGCCGCACGGTGGAGGTCCCGGTCTGCTACGACCCCGTTTTCGCGCTTGACATG
>JANNXB010000214.1:0-7203 GCA_031409355.1 Betaproteobacteria bacterium
CGCTGCCATGCCATGGTTTGCTGTTCGAAGGCGTGCGCGAGCTGCAGCACGCCGAAGTCGTCGCGGTAGCGGCCGACGATCTGCAGGCCGACCGGCAGGGGAACGGGATCGCTGGTGAATCCCGCCGGCACCGAGATCGCCGGATGGCTGGTGATGGTGATGTAGTAGCAGCTCTTCATCCAGTCGAGGTAATTGCCCAGCAGCTGCCCGGCGATCAGCGTCGGGTATTCGATCTCCGCGGGAAACGGCGGCAGCTGGTTGACCGGGCAGAGCAGGAATTCGTAGCGCTCGAGGAACTGGCGCATGCGGTGGTAGAGAACGTTGCGCATGCCGTCGGCGCGCGCGATCTGCTCCGGCGTGAGCTTCAGTCCCTGCTCGACATTCCAGATGATCGAATCCTTGACGTCCTTGCGGCGCGTCTTCACCAGCTCGCCGTAGTTCTGCACGAAGGCCACCGCGCGCAGCGTCTCGAAGCACTCGGTCGCGCCCGAGAAGTCCGGCTCGGCTTCCTCGACGATGCAGCCGAGGTCGCTGAACACCTTGCGCTGCTTTTCCAGCACCGCCGTGACGCGCGGGTCCATCGGCAGGCCGCCGAGGTTCCTGCTCCAGGCTATTTTTGTTTTTTTGAAGTTCCGGGAAAGAGGAGAAGCAAAAATCTTTCCGGGTTCCGCAATCGATATCGGCGCCCGGCGATCCGGGCCGGCCATCGCCGAGAGCAGGAACGCGGCGTCGGACGCCGTGCGCGCGATCGGCCCGAGCACGCCCAGCGTGTTCCAGGCGTTCGGCGAGGGCCAGTGCGGCACCCGGCCGGGTGAGGGCCGGAAGCCGACCACGTTGCAGAAATTGCCGGGATTGCGCAGCGAAGCGGCGAGATCGCCGCCATCGGCGAATGGCAGCATGCCGGCCGCCACCGCCGCGGCCGCGCCGCCCGAGGAGCCGCCGGCGCTCTTGCCGAGGTCGTAGGGATTCAGCGTGGCGCCGAACACCAGGTTGAAGGTATGGCTGCCGGCGGCGAATTCCGGCAAGTTGGTCTTGCCGAGCGTGATCGCGCCGGCGGCCGTCAGGCGCTCGACGATCAGGTGGTCCTCCTTCGGCACGTTGTCCCGGTAGATCGGGGAGCCGGAGGTGGTGCGGATTCCCCTGGTGGGGACATTGTCCTTGTAGGCGATCGGCAGGCCGGCCAGGGGTTTTGACTTGTTGGATTTGAAATTTTTGTCGAACTTTCTTGCCCCGGAAAGTGCAAGTTCCGGCAAAAAAGTCACGATCGCATTGACCTTCGGGTTCACGCGCTCGATCTGCGCGATGAACGCCCGCATCACCTCGGTCGCGGACAGCTTGCGGCTGCGGATGAGGGAGGCGAGCTTTCTTGCCGGGGTGAAGCAGATATCGGTCATAGCAGCACGATATCGTATTGCTCGTGCGAATAGCCAGCCTCGACCTGGACCGAAACCGGCTTGCCGATGAAATCCGAGAGCATCGCCAGGGCGCCGGACTCCTCCTCCTGGAACAGGTCGCAGACCGGCTGGGACGCCAGCACCCGCATCTCGCGCGCATTGAAGGCGCGAGCCTCGCGCAGGATCTCGCGCAGCACCTCGTAGCACACGGTGCGCGCGGTCTTCACCTGGCCGCGCCCGGCGCAGGCCTGGCAGGGCTCGCACAGCACATGGGCGAGCGATTCTCGGGTGCGCTTGCGGGTCATCTCCACCAACCCGAGCGCGGTGAAGCCGCTCACCGTCATGCGGGTGCGATCCCGCGCCAGCGTCCTCTTCAGCTCCTCCAGCACCGCAGCGCGGTGCTCCCCGGAATCCATGTCGATGAAATCGACGACGATGATGCCGCCGAGGTTGCGCAGGCGCAGCTGGCGCGCGATCGCCTGCGCCGCCTCGAGGTTGGTCTTGAACACGGTGTCGTCGAAATTGCGCTGGCCGACGAAGCCGCCCGTATTGACGTCCACCGTGGTCATCGCTTCGGTCTGGTCGATCACCAGCGTGCCGCCCGACTTCAGGTCGACGCGGCGCGACAGCGCTTTTTCGATTTCCTGCTCGACGTTGTAAAGCTCGAATAGCGGACGCTCGCCCGTGTAGTGCTGCAGCTTCGACACCAGCGCCGGCATGTAGGCCTGGGCGAAAGCCGCGAGTTTCTGGTGGTTCTCGCGCGAGTCCACGCGCACCGCCGACGTGGCGTCGGTCACCATGTCGCGCAGCACGCGTTGCGCGAGCGACAGCCCCTGGTAGGCGAGCTTCGGTGGCGGCGCGCCCAGCGATTTCTGCTCGATGTCGCGCCACAGGTTGCGCAGGTACTCGATGTCGGCGCGCAGTTCCTCGTCGCTCGCGCCCTCGGCGAGCGTGCGCAGGATGAAGCCGCCCTTTTCATCGGCCGGAATCAGCAGTTTCAACTTCTCGCGCAATGCGGCGCGCCCGGCTTCGTCCTCGATTCGCTGCGAAATGCCGATGTGCGGATCCTGCGGCAGGTAGACCAGAAGCCGGCCCGCGATCGAAAGCTGGGTGGAGAGCCGCGCACCCTTGGTGCCGAGCGGGTCCTTCATGACCTGGACCGTCACGGGCTGACCCTCGGCGAGGAGCTTCTCGATGGGCTTGCCAGGCTCGTTGCCGGCGACGGCGCGGCGGTGCTCCCACATATCGGCGACGTGCAGGAAGGCCGAGCGCTCCAGGCCGATCTCGACGAATGCCGACTGCATGCCGGGTAGCACGCGCGCAACGCGGCCGACATAGATGTTGCCGACCAGGCCGCGGTTTGCCTCGCGCTCCACCACCAGTTCCTGCACCTGGCCGGCGGCGAGCACCGCGACGCGCGTCTCCTGCGGCGTGACGTTGACGAGGATTTCTTCGCTCATTTTCGCCGCTCGCGCTGCGCTTCCATGCGCTCGAGCAGCTGCGCCGTCTCGTACAGCGGCAATCCCATGACGCCCGAGAAACTGCCGCGCAGGGCGGCGACGAACTGCGCGGCGCGGCCCTGGATGGCGTAGGCGCCCGCCTTGTCGTCGCATTCCCCGGTGGCGACGTACTGCCGGATGTCGTCCTTCGAGAGCGCCTTGAACTCGACTTCCGAGACCGACACCGCGCACTCGAGCTGCGTCTCGTAGCGCAGCACGATCGCGCTAAGTACTTCATGGCTGCGCCCCGACAGCGCGGCCAGCATGTCGGCCGCCTCGCGCCGGTCTGCGGGTTTGCCGAGAATCCGCCCCTCGACCGCCACCGTGGTATCGGCGGCGAGCACCGCGGCGCGCGGCAGGTTGCGCTGCTCCAGGCGCTTCCAGCCGGCAAGCGCCTTGGCGCGGGCGACGCGCTCGACGTAGACCCGGGGCGTTTCGCCTTCGAGAACCGCCTCGTCCAGCTCGGCGTCGGTCTCGGGCTTGTCGCGGAACATCAGGACCTGGAAGCGCACGCCGATCTGCGACAGAAGTTCTCGCCGTCTCGGGCTGCGCGAAGCAAGATAAATACTGCGGTCGAGCTGGGTAATCACGGGAGCGCGAAGTTTAGCAGGCGCTCAACTGCGGACCAGCTACCGGATCACCTCATCCGCCCGCGCCAGCACCGACTGCGGAATCGTCAGGCCAAGTGCTTTGGCTGTTTTGAGATTGATGACAATCTCGAATATCGCCGGCTGCTCCACGGGGAGGTCGGCCGGTTTCGCGCCGGCGAGAATTTTCCTCACATGTGCGGCGGCCAGCCGGGTCACCGGGAATTTTCTCGACACGCCGTAGGTGAGCAGGGCGCCGGCGTCGGCAAAGGCGCTGGAGATGCCGAAGACAGGAATCCTGCGCGCCGTAGCGAGAGAGACGATTTGCGCACGATTTTCGCCAAGCATGCTGTCAAATCCTGTAAGGAGCGCGTCCGGCCGCGTACTGGATAGCGCGGCAAACGCGCCGGCGATGCGTTCGGGGGCGTCGGCTTCAAGCAAGTCAGCCGTCATGCCGGCGCTGGCCGCTGCTCTTTGAACGGACTGGAAAATGGGGCGATTGGATGGATTCTGGGGATTGATCAACACCGCAAGACGCTTCGCCCTGGGCAGGGTTTCGCGGACGAATTCGACCAGTTTTGCCGCCCGGTCGTCGTTCATGGTTGCGATCCCCGTGGTATTTCCACCCGGACGAGCGAGGCTCGCGACCAGTCCGCTGCCGACCGGGTCGTTCAATCCCACCATGACGATCGGGACGGTCTTCGTCGCCTGCTGCGCGGCGCGCGCCGACGCGATGGTCCCAACCAAAATGATCGAGGGTTTGCGGCTAAGCGCTGCTTCGACCAGTTTCGGGAAGCGATCGTAGTGTCCGTCGGCCCAGAACGGGTCGAGGACATAGTCCTTGTCCTCGGTGAGACCGTTTTCGCGCAGCCCCGTTCGTAATGCGGCCAGTATGCCCGCGCCGTCTTTGGCCGCGCCGCTCGCGATCAATGCAAGGCGGGCGGGTCCGGATTGCGCGCTGACAAGACCCGATCCGGCGCCAAGCGCAAGTAGCGCGAGCATCGCGTCGCGCCGTTTCACTGAAGCACCTCATCCGCCCGCGCCAGCACCGACTGCGGGATCGTCAGGCCGAGCGCCCTGGCGGTCTTGAGATTGACGACCATCTCGAATTTGGTCGGCTGTTCGACCGGCAAATCGGCGGGCTTGGTGCCTTTGAAGATTCGGTCCACGTAGTACGCTGCCCGGCGGAACATTTCGATCAGGCTCGGTCCGTAGGATATGAGCCCGCCCACATCCACAGAGCCGCGGGCTTCGAATATCGAAGGCACACGGAGGCGTGCCGCGAGTTCCACGATTCGCTCGCGGTTGTCATGGGTGAACGGGCTGAGTTGCACGACCAGCGCCTGGGCGCGATCGCGCTGCATGGCTGCAAACGCGGCCGCGAGCGCTTCGGCCCCGCTCGCCTCTTGGACGAAGATCGAGATACCCAACGGCTGTGCGGCAGTCCGAGTTTGCTCAACAAGAAGCGGTGCGGCGGTGCTGCCGCTTACGATGAGTACTGCCAACCGCGTGGCCTTGGGGAGGATCTCGCGCAGCAACTGGACGCGCTTGCCGGCGAGATCAGTCGAAAGGATGGTGACGCCCGTGACGTTGCCGCCGGGGCGGGCGAGGCTGGCGATAACGCCGGCGCCAACGGGATCAGACGCCCCAGCCATGACAATGGGGATGGTGCTGGTGGCGCGTTTGGCCACCTCGGCGCTATACGTGGCTGGCGTCACGATGACATCCACCTTGAGTTGAACAAGCTCCGCGGCAAGTTCCGACAGTCGCCCCGCCTTCCCACCCGACCAGCGGTACTCGAACAGAAGGTTGCGGCCTTCAACGTAACCGAGGCTGCGGAGTTGCTCGCGGAAGGCCTCGGTGAATTCGCTCGGGCCGGATCCTGGCGACAAGTAGCCGATGCGCCAGACCTTGCCCGCCGGCTGCGCGCGCGCTGCGCCTGGCGCCGCGATGAGTACCGTTGCCGCGAAACCGCGGAGAAACGAGCGGCGGTCCATTACCTGATCACCTCATCCGCCCGCGCCAGCACCGACTGCGGGATCGTCAGGCCGAGCGCTTTGGCGGTTTTGAGATTGACAAACATCTCAAATTTTGTGGGCTGCTCCACCGGCAGATCAGCAGGCTTGGCGCCCTTGAAAATCTGGTCCACGTAATGCGCGGCCCGACGGAACAGATCCGGGATGCTGGGCCCATAGGAGATGAGTCCACCGTTATCGACAAATTGGCGCAGATCGAACATCGCCGGCAGGCGGTGTTTGGCCGCGAGCTCCAGGATCATTTTGCGATTGGCTGCGATAAATGGTGCCTGCTGCACGATCAGTAACTGGACGCCCGCGCGTTGCATCGCGGCGAACGCACCTGCTAGCGCCTCGGCTTCGTTTACTTCGTGGATCGCGAGCGTCAAGCCCATCTGTTGCGCCACGGTCCGCATCTGCGCCAGAAGAAGCGGGGTGGCGGGGGTGCCTTTCATGGCGAGCACGGCGACCCGGGTCGCCTTGGGAACGAATTCGCGCAGCAATTGGACCCGCTTGCCGGTGAGGTCAGTCGACAACATGCTGATCCCGGTGAGGTTGCCCCCGGGGCGGGCGAGGCTGGCGACCAGGCCCTGGCCAACCGGATCGGCCGTCGCTGCAGTGACGATCGGGATGGTGCTGGTCGCGCGCTTGGCAGCGGCAGGGGGTAATCCGGCGTGCGTCACGATGACATCTACCCTGAGTTGCACCAGCTCAGCGGCCATTTCCGGCAGGCGCTCGTCTGCTCCCGCCGACCAGCGGTACTCGATCGAGAGATTGCGCCCTTCGATATATCCCAGGATGCGCAGTTGATCGCGGAAGGCTTCGATGGCTTCGTGCGGGCCGGACTGGGACGAAAGGAATCCGATGCGCCAGACCTTGCCCGACTGCTGAGCGAAGGCAATTTGCGGCGCGACGCCGAAGGCAAGGATTGTCAGTACGGTGTCACGCCTGTTCATCGCATCGACCTTGAATTTGACTCCGATCTAGATCGTAAAGACAAGACGAAGTCCATCGTAAACCTCGGCGAGCAATCGGGGGCTGAGTCTTCCGATGCGCTCGGTAGTCACCAAATCTCGCCGCGGCGCACTACCGCTTGCTTCGCGCGAGCGTGCAGTGCTGAAGCAAGCCGAGCTCGGCATCGAGTGATGAGTCTTCTCGGCCGGGGCCATAAATTTCATTGAGCCGGGATGTTATAAAGTCGTCCCGATGCTTATCTACAGGTGCCGCGCTAGTTTCGATGGTAGGGATGGCCGGTTAGAAGGGTGGCAGCGCGGTAGAGCTGCTCGCACAGTACCACCTGCGCGAGCGCGTGCGGCAGCGTGAGCGCCGAGAGGCGCAGCAGCAGTGCGGCCTCCTTGCGCAACGCCGGATCCAGGCCGTCGGCGCCGCCGATCACGAAGGTTGTGGGCTCGCCTAGCAGCGCGGCGAACTGCTTGGTGGTGAGATCCTTGCCGCGCTCATCCAGGGCCACGAGGCGGGTGTTGGCGGGAATTTCCCTGTGCAACTTTCCGGCGGCGGACGGCTTGAGCTGCAGCAGCTGGACTTCGTAGCCGCGCGGCATGCGGCCGAGATATTCATCGCGCGCCGCTGCCGCCCAGGCCGGGAGCCTATTTGCGACGGCGAGGACGTGCAGTCTTGCCACGGGCGGGCTTTTTCTTCGGCGCGGCGGCGCGCCGGGAACCAGGCGCTTTCTTCGGTTTCCTCGACG
>JANNXB010000215.1:0-4095 GCA_031409355.1 Betaproteobacteria bacterium
CGAACACGGCGTAGCCGAGCAGCAGGTAGAAGAAATCGACCGGCCGCGCAAGGCGCCAGTGCAGGCCGCCGGGCAGCTCCAGGCTGGGCACCGGCAGCCCCGGTATGCCCATCGGCCCGCGCGTCAGCGTCACCCAGTCGCGCGCCACGTTCATGCACAGCAAGGCGAAGCTCAGGCTCACGATCGCGAACGCATGGCGCGACAGGCGCAGCGAGGAGTAGCCGATCGCCAGCCCGGCGAGCATCGCGAGCAGGCCGCCGGCCGCCGCGCCGCTCCACAGCGACCAGCCGCGCTCGGTGACCAGCAGCGCCGCGGTGTAGCCGCCGATGCCGAAGAATGCGACCTGCGCGAAGGACAGCAGCCCGGTGTAGCCATAGACGAGGTTCAATCCGCTCGCCAGCACCGAGAACACGCCGAAACTCACGCCAAGCGCGAGCAGGTATTCGTTCGTCGACCAATGCGGCACCGAAAACAGCAGCGCAAGCCCGGCCAGGAGCGCGGCCCAGCGCCTCATACGCGCACGCCGCGGCCGAACAGGCCCTGGGGCCGGAACAGCAGGATCGCGATCATCGCCACGAACGCGAAAGCGTCCACCAGCACCAGCGGCAGGAAACCGCTCATCAGGCTCTCCAGCACGCCGAGCGCCACGGCGGCGAGCGCGGCCCCCGAAATGTTTCCCAGGCCGCCGATGATGATGATGGCGAAGGCCTTGAAGACGAAGGCGCTGCCCATCAGCGGGTCCACAGCGTAGACCGGCGCGAGGGCGGCCCCGGCGAGTCCTGAAAGCCCGATGCCAATCGCCACCGCGAGCCGCGAGACCGCGCGCGGGTCGATGCCCACCATCAGGGCCGCGTCGCGGTTCTGCGCCACGCCGCGCATGGCCTTGCCGATGCGCGTGCGGTGCAGGATCAGGAAGAGCGCGGCGAACGCGGCAAGACCCAGGCCGAGCGCGTAGAGGCGCAGGACCGGCACGCGCAAGCCGCCTAGCACGATGTTGCTGTAGGTCAGGCTGCCGGCAATCATCTTCGGCGTCGTGGTGAAGAGGAACACCGCGCCGTTCTGCAGCACCATCGACAGGCCCAGCGTCAGCAGGATACTGCGCTCGAAGCCCTCGCCGTGCAGCGACGCGAGCAGCGCTTCGTAGAGGACGAAGCCCAGGCACAGCGCCGTGGCGGTGACGATCGCGACCGTTGGCCAGTAGCCCAGCGTGGTGCTGGAGGCGACGAAATAGGCAAGCATCGCGCCCAGCATGTAGAACTCGCCGTGCGCGAAGTTGACGATCTCCAGCACGCCGAAGATCAACGACAGTCCCATCGCGATCAGCGCGTAGATCACGCCGATCACGATGCCGTTCAGGAGGAGCTGCAGGAGGAAGCTAGGATCCACCTGCGCTCCGGGAGTTTGCCCGGGCGATGCGCCCGGTCAGGTCTTGCTCATGCCGAGGACCACGACTTTGCCGCCCCTGATGGTCAGGATGATGGCATTGTTGTGCGCCAGGTTGTTCTGATCGAACTCCACCGTGGTGCCGAGGATCGAAGAGAATTTGGTCGCAGCGAGCGCGTCGCGGATCGCCGCCGGGTCGGTCTTGCCGGCGCGGCGGATCGCGTCGATCAGGATCTGGATCGACTCGTAGGACTCGAAGCTCACCAAGATCGGCGCCGTCTTGTTGCGCGCGGTGAACGCGGCGACGAAGGCCTTGTTGCCCGGCGTGTCCACCGACGGATCGTAGGGCTGCACCGAGGTCGTGCCATCGAGCAGGCCGCTGGCCATGATCTCCGCGGGCACCTGGTCGACGAGCGGGCGGCCGGTGAGCGGCACGCCGCCGCCGAGCTGCGCCCATTGCCGCATCGCGTTCTGGAAGTCGGCCGACACGGCGTAGAGCGCGAGCTGCTGCGGCTTGGCCGCCTTGATGCGCGTGAAGATGCCGGTGAAATCCGGCGCGCCCTTCTGGAAGTAGTCCGTCGAGGCGAGCTTTAGGTTGAGTTTCGCCAGCGCCTGGGTCAGGCCATCGGAGCCGGCGCGGCCGAAATCGGAGTCTTCGCCGAGGAAGGCGATGCCGCTTGCCTTGCCATCCTTGTGCAGGTGGCGGATCAGGGCGTCGAGCAGGCTCGCGTCGGTCGGGTTGACCTTGAAGGTCCACTTGTTGCCGCCCACCCCCGACTTCTCGGCGATCGAGGTTGCCGAAGCGTTGGCCACCACGAACGGAATGCCCGCGCGTTCGACCAGCGGCATGATGGCAAGCGCCACGGAGCTGCACAGGCCGTCATGGATCGCCACATACTTCTTCTCGGACAGCATCTGGGTGACGCTCTTCACGGCTTCGGCCGGATTGCAGCGGTTGTCATGGAAGTCGATCTCGATCTTGCGCCCGAGCACGCCGCCCTTGGCGTTGGCCTCGGCGATCGCCATTTCCGCCCCCCATCGCGAGTGCTGCCCGAAGGACGCCACGGTGCCGGTCAGTGGAAGCGACGAGCCGATCACGATCGGCGGCCCGCCCTGCGCGATAGCGCTTCCCGCCGCCAGGATGAGCGCTGCGCCCACCGCGATTGACTGCAGATGTCTGCTTGCCATGAGCTTCTCCTGAGGGTCGGTGACGGGTGACAGCAAATAGTATCAGGGCATTCGTTGGCAGGGGATATGCCGTGGCCCAATCTTGCGCGCAGTCTTGCAATGGGAGAGCAAACCACGGAACCTGGGATACCTCAGAGCCGACTATTTCTTCGGCTCGCGGATCATCTTCGGCCCGGCATTGCCGACCGTGCGCTCGTAGGAGCCGTCGCTGGTCTTCACGTACTTGGTCATGCCGAGGTCCTTGATCCTGCTGTCGGACTTGGTCGAGAATTTTCCATGTACCGGGACCGCGCTGATCAGGCGCTCGACCGGCTTGCCGCAGTCGGGGCAGCTCTTCAGCTTGGCATCCGCGACGCGCTGATAGACCTCGAAGCGGCCGTCGCACCGCTTGCACTTGCCCGAGACCGGAGCGTATTCGTAGATCGGCATGCCGCGATGTTACGCCGGGTTGCCGGGCATCTGCTCGCATTCCGGGTCGATGTGCGACCAGGGACGCTTGCTGCTGGTCCAGATGTGGGCGGTGATTTTCATCGCGGAGGAGTCGTCGAACGATCCCGCACGCACCACTATGCGTTCCGGGGTGATGTCGCGCTGGCTGTAGATCGGCGAGCCGCAGTCGCCGCAGAAAAAGCGCTGCAGCAGCCGGCCGCTGTCGGCTCTGTCGGTATAGCGCTTCGGCGTGCCTCGCGTGAGCGCGAAATCCTTGCTTGGGATCACCGCGTTGATGCTCGAGCCCGTGCCGGAAGTTCTCTGGCAGTGCGTGCAGTGGCAGACGCGCAGGGCAGTGATGGGCGCGGATACGGCAAAGCGGATGGCGCCGCAGAGGCAGCCGCCGGCGTGGGAAGCGGTCATGCGGCCAACTTTAGCTTGACCTGCTTGCCCAAAGCCAGCGCAGCACGACTGATCGTTGCCAGCGTGACGGAAGGATCGCTGTCGTCGAGCAGGCGCCGTACCACGGCTCGGCTCGTTTTCATGCGGCGTGCCATTTCCGCCTGGGATACTCCGGCCAATTCCATGGCGCGCTGTATCTCCCAGGCGAGAACGCGCTTGATAGCGACGGCGGTCGCCTCCTCGATTCGGTTTTCATCCCGAAGAAAGTCCTCGAAGTTGCTGCCGACTCTTGGGTGCGCTTTCTTTCTGCTCATGTCAGGCCTCGCATTCTTAGCCTCGCCAATCGCCTTGCGCTCGTAAGCGGGCAATCCCTTCAGCCATTCGCGGACGGGCTCCCGCCCCTCGGTAGTTCGATAGAACCGAACGCGAAGTAGTGGCGCGGTCATAGTGTATCAAAAAAGATCCATCCTTGGAACCCCTGACTTGTGAAACGCGGGACCCTCCCGAAGGGATGACTCCGAAATCAATGTATAAAGGGAAAATTTTTCAGGTAGAGCAACCGATGATCAAAAAAGGCATCAAGCAGCTCATCGCCGAGGCCGAGCAACGCTCGACCGGCATTTCGGTTGAAGAGGCGAAGAAGCGCATCGACGACGGCAAGACGGTGTTCGTCGACATCCGCGACGTGAGGGA
>JANNXB010000216.1:0-3740 GCA_031409355.1 Betaproteobacteria bacterium
GCACAGGCGCCCGCCGCCAAACCCCGCGCCGGCGCGCAGCCGCCCCCGCAGGTCCCCCTGCAGGCCTTCCTCGGGGTCCTGAACACCAATCAGGTGGCGGCGAAAGCGTCGCTCGCCCGGATCCGCGACGGCTGGCGCGACGCCTACACGGCGCCATTGCTCGAACTGATCGGATTCGTGCCGGTACTGTCCGTTCAGACCGAGGTGCAGTCGCAGATCGAACGGGTCACCGGATTGCGCTCCCGCGACCTGAACGCGCACTATGAATGGCTCTGGGCCCGCGAGCCCAGCGAGCATCCGGATTACGCCGAGTTCAAAGCCGCGCTCTACGAACAGGTCGACCCGCGCTTTCGCGAATATTTCGGCAAGGGACGCAAATCAACCATCCGCCTGGACGAAATCCGCTGGGGCGGTGTCTGGCGCGACGGCATCCCGCCGCTCAAGAATCCGAAGATGATCCCGGCGAAACAGGCGACGTACCTCGCCGACGACAACGTTGTTTTCGGCGTCGCCATCGATGGCGATATGCGGGCCTATCCGAAGCGCATTCTCGCCTGGCACGAGATGGTCAAGGACCGGATCGCCGGCCGCGAGCTGAACGGCGTGTACTGCACGCTGTGCGGATCGATGATTTTGTACGACGCCACCGCGGGCGGCGTGCACTACGAGCTTGGCACCAGCGGCTTCCTGTACCGCTCCAACAAGCTGATGTACGACCACGCGACAAAATCCCTCTGGTCCACGCTCTCAGGCGAGCCGGTGGTCGGTCCGCTGGTCGGCAAGGGCATCGAGTTGCAGACGCTGCGGGTGGTTACCACCACCTGGGGCGAGTGGAAGAAGCGCCACCCCGGCACCACCGTCCTGTCCCTCGACACAGGGCACCAGCGCGACTACGACGAGGGCGCGGCCTACCGCGACTACTTCTCCAATGACCGCCTGATGTTCGGCGTGCCGAAGCTCGATACACGTTTGCCGAACAAGGCCGAGGTGCTGGCGCTGCGATCCAACCGCAAGCAGGCGGAGCAGCTTGCGATCTCGGCAGATTTCCTTGCAGCCAACCGCGTCTACCAGGATCGCCTTGGCGGACAGTCCTTTGTGGTCCTGACCGATCGGTCTGGCGCCAACCGCGTCTACGAAAGTGCCGCCCTCCAGTTCGTCAGCTGGGATGGAGACTCAGCGGTGCGCGACAGCGCCGGCCGGACCTGGAAACTCACGGAAGACAGTCTGACCGGCGCCGACGGCGCCACGCTCAAGCGCCTACCCGCCCACCGCGCGTTCTGGTTCGGCTGGTACGCCGCCTACCCCCGGACAAGGCTGGTGAAATAGGTCGGCGCGACAACAAAGGGGCTACTTCTTCATCGAATCCTTTTTCATCATCTCTTCCTTCTTCATCATTTCCTCTTTTTTCATCATTTCTTCCTTGCTCATATCGCTCGCGCACGCCGTAACCGCCATGCACCCCACGAACACGATCGCCATTGATTTTTTCATGCTGCCTCCCTGGTTGATGTTCATGGATAAGACCCCCGGCGAGGCCCATTCCTTACATCTGCTGAAAAATTCCAGCCGAGGCTCCCTGGTGCAGCCCACTCATGGAAAATTCAAAAGCCTATGCCCTCCGTACCGCCTCTGATTCCAGGACGTTCCTGTCCCGTCGATTACGCCTACGGCGCCGGTGCGCTCGCGGCGCCGGCAACGCTTTTCACCGACAGCCTGTGGATCGCGGGTGGGTTGTACGGGAACACCTTTGCGTTGCTACAGCTTGAAGAACTGTTCACCGCCGAACGCGGTGAATCGGCGCTGATTTTCAATGGCGACTTTCACTGGTTTGACATCGCGGACAAGGCATTCGCCCGGATCGAAAACGGGGTGTCGCGCCACGCCGCCACGCGAGGCAACGTCGAGACCGAGATTTCACGACCGCAGTCCGGCGCGGGCTGCGGTTGCGGCTACCCGGAATGGGTGAATGACGAGGACGTTGCGCGCTCCAACAGCATCATCGAGCGGCTGAAGCTCACCGCGCAACGCGCCGCCGGCGCCGCCTCACGCCTCGCCGCGCTGCCGATGCACTGTGTCGCGGAAATCGGCGGGCGGCGCGTCGCGATCGTGCACGGCGATGCCGATTCCCTTGCCGGCTGGAACTTTTCGCAGGAAACACTGGCGACCCGGGAGGGTCGCGACGCGGCAGCCGCCGCTTTCGGCGCCGCCGGCGTGCGCGTGTTCGCCTCCAGCCATACCTGCCTGCCGGTCCTCCAGACCATCGATGGAGCCGGCGTTATCGTCAACAACGGCGCCGCCGGGATGCCGAATTTCGAGGGCACCGGCTACGGCCTGGCGACGCGGATCTCACTCGCGCCGCATCCGCTGGCTCTCTACCGAACGCAGGTCGGCCCGCTGCATGTGGAAGCCATCCCGATCGAATACGACGCGGCCGCCTGGCGCGCGGCGTTCCTTGCTCAGTGGCCGGAGGGCAGCGATGCGCATGCCTCGTACTGGCGCCGCATCAGCTATGGGCCGCGCTATGACACGGCGCGTGCCGTGCGCGCAACCTGAGCCCACCCGCCGCGCTTGTGTTTCGTCATTATGGACTGTACAGTCCATAACATGGCTCGCCCCCGGGAATTCGACGTCGACATCGTGCTGGAGAGCGCGACCCGGATTTTCTGGACCAAGGGATTCGAGAACACCTCGCTGGACGACCTGTGCGAGGCCACCGGGCTAAACCGTTCCAGCCTGTACGCCGCTTTCGGCGCCAAGCGCGACCTGTATCTCAGTGCTCTGGCGCGCTACGAGGACGGCGCCGCGGCGCGCATCGCCGCGGCGCTGCGCGGCAAACCGGCGCGCGAGGGCGTGAAGGTTTTCCTCGACGCACTGATCGATTCGATCGTCGCTGGTCCCGGCCGCCGCGGCTGCTTCATCGGCAATTGCGCCGCGGAGCTTGCGCGCCTGGACCGGGGTGCGGCAACGCGCGTGCGCCGCAGCCTCACGCGCATCGAAGGAGCGTTCCGGGATGGCTTGGCCGATGCGCAGGAACGCGGCGAACTGCCGCGCGATAGCGATCCCGTGGCACTCGCGCGCTTTCTCACCGCCGGTATCCAGGGCCTGCGCCTGGTGGGCAAGGCGAATCCCGATCGTGTGGTACTGAACGATATCGCCAGAACCATGTTGCGCTGTCTCACCTGATCACCAAGGAGATGTTCATGGCATTGATCCCCCGCAAGCCGGTCCCCACACTTGAGTTCGACATCGTTGGCGGCAGGCGCTGGTCGCTCGCGGCGCAGAAGCCGCAGAACTTCACGATGGTGGTGTTCTACCGCGGCCTGCATTGCCCGATCTGCCACCGCTACACGAGCGAACTGAACGACATGATTGCCGACTACGACAAGCGCGGCGTAGCGACCGTCATCACCAGCACCGACTCGCAGGAACGCGCCGCCGAGGCGAAAGCGAAGTGGGGACTGCCGAATCTCACTGTCGGCTACGGCGTGAGCATCGACAAGGCGCGTGAGTGGGGCCTGTACGTCTCCACCAGCCGCGGCGTGACCTCGGCCGGCGTCGAGGAACCGCCGCTGTTCGCGGAGCCGGGCATCTTTCTCGTGAAGCCCGATGCCACGCTGTACTGGGCCTCGGTGTCCACCATGCCGTTCGCGCGCCCGCATTTCACGGACATCCTCGGGGCGATCGATTTTGCGGTCAGCAAGAACTATCCGGCGCGAGGCGAGGCATGACCATAAAAGCCC
>JANNXB010000217.1:0-8607 GCA_031409355.1 Betaproteobacteria bacterium
GTGGTTGTGCTGCTGGTCGGCGGCATCCTCGCGATCGGCGTGGTGCTGACGCGCTGGCCCGCGGTCCACTGGCTGGCGGCCGACACGTTCTACATGGTGCTGACCGCGCACGGCATCGACATGCTGATCTTCTGGATCATCTTCTTCGAAATCGCGGTCCTCTACTTCTGCTCCTCGACCCTGCTGCGCTGCCGAATCGCCACGCCGAGGATGGCCTGGCTCGCCTACGCGCTGATGCTGATCGGCGCGGTCACCAACAACGTCGCGGTGTTCCAGGGCGGCTCGAGCGTGATGATGACCTCCTACGTGCCGATGATGGCGGCGCCGGCATTCTATCTGGGCCTGATCCTGTTTGCGGTGGGCGCGCTGATCGCCTGCTTCGTGTTCTTCGGCACTCTGGTGATCGCCAAGCGCGATCGCACCTACCAGGGCTCGGTGCCGCTGGTCACCTTCGGCGCCATCACCGCGGCCATCATCGCGGTTTTCACCATCACCTCCGGCGCGATCATCCTGATCCCCACCTTCCTCATGTCCGTCGGCGTGATCCAGTCGATCGACGCCCTGGTGTACCGCACCATCTGGTGGGCCTTCGGCCATTCGTCGCAGCAGATCAATGTCGCCGCGCACATTTCGATCTGGTATGCGGTCGCGGCGATCGCCTTCGGCGCCAAACCGATGTCCGAACGGGTCAGCCGCGGCGCTTTCCTGCTCTACATCCTGTTCCTGCAACTGGCAAGCGCGCACCACCTGCTGGCCGATCCGGGCCTGAGCACCGGCTGGAAGATCGTCAATACCAGCTACTTCATGTATTTCGCGGTGCTCGCCTCGATGATCCACGGCCTGACGATTCCGGGCGCGATCGAAGTAGCACAACGGCAGAAGGGCTACAACAACGGGCTGTTCGAATGGCTGCGCAAGGCGCCCTGGGGTAATCCGGTGTTCTCCGGGATGTTCATCTCCCTGATCGGCTTCGGCTTCCTCGGCGGCATCTCCGGCGTGATGATGGGCACCGAGCAGCTCAACATGATCATTCACAACACCATTTACGTGCCGGGGCATTTCCATGCCACGGTGGTGATCGGCACCACGCTCTCCTTCATGGCACTGACCTACTTCCTGATCCCGGTGCTGTTCCGGCGCGAGATGATCAACCCGACCCTGGCGATGTGGCAGCCGTACCTGTTCGGCCTGTCGATGTACGCTTTCGTGCTGGTCATGATGGGCGCGGGCACGCTGGGCGTGTCGCGGCGCCACTGGGACATGGCCTTCAGCGGTTCGGCCATGGCCTACGAATGGCCCGGCGCGGCCTACCTGTTGATGGGCCTGGTCGGCGTCACCGGCATGGCCGCCATCGCCGGGGGCGCGATCTACATCTACATCACGGTCGGCTCGCTGCTGTGGGGCCGCAGGCTGGATGAAGGCGCCAGGAGCCCGAAATTCACGCCGATACCGCGGACGGCGCCTACCCTTGTCGCGCAGTCCTACGGCTCAGCAGGGTTCGCCGCGCCGGGCACTTTCGCACTGGCGATGGTGTTCCTCGTGTCATTTGTCCTCTACTACTTCATCAACTGGAAGTACCTGTCGCAGGTCTGGGGGCTGAGTTAACCGGGCGGGAGGATCAAACCGATGAACACGATGCTGAATGCCAGGACAGTCGAGACGGCGCCGATCGCGCGCCTCGCCCGCGATGTTCTGGGGCTGTTCAAGCTTCGCATCGGCTTCATGATCATGGTCACCGCGCTGGTGGGCCTGGCCGTTACGCCGGGTCCCGCGCCAGGCGGGTTCAAAGTGCTGGTGCTGGCGTTCGCCGTGCTTGTCGCTTCGGCCAGCGCCGGGGCGTTCAACCAGTACTACGAGCGCGACGGCGATCGCCTGATGGCGCGCACCCGCGGCCGTCCGTTTGTAACCGGGGCGCTGCCCTATTCGCCCTGGTGGCTGCTGCTGATCGCCATACTTCTCGTCGTTGCGGTGTCGGCGGCCGCCTGGGTGGTCAATCCGGTGTCCGCCGGGTATGTTTTTCTCGGCGCGTTTTTCTACGGCATCGTCTACACCGTCTGGCTGAAACGCCGCAGCTGGCTCAATATCGTGGTCGGCGGCCTGGCGGGCAGTTTTGCGGTGCTGGCAGGCGCCGCCGCGGTCGACCCGGCGCTCGGCCCGCCCGGGCTGCTGCTCGCGCTGGTCCTGTTCCTGTGGACGCCGCCCCATTTCTGGAGCCTCGCCATTGCCAACCAGAAGGAGTACGCGGCCGCAGGCATCCCGATGCTGCCGGTGGTTGTCGGAACGCCGCGCGCCGCGCGCATCGTGCTCTGGAGCACGATCGCGCTGGCATTGACCGCCTTGCTGCCCGGCCTGTTCGGCGCCGGCATCGTCTATGTCGCGGGCGCGTTGGCCGGCGGCGGCTACTTCGTCGCCAAGGCCTGGTCGCTGGCGCGCGCACCTTCGCGCAAGACTGCGATGGGCGCGTTCTTCGCGTCGCTGGTTCAACTCAGCCTGCTGCTCGCGGCCGCGACGCTCGACAGCCTGCTGCGTTGAGGGGAAAGGCCAGGATGGCGTCCCGTCTGCGCCTGCTGCTGGCGGCCGCCGCGCTCGTCTGTGCCGGTCAATCCCGGGCGGAGCCCACCCCGATCAGCCTGGATCAGGCCGCCGCGCTGCGCGCCAGCCAGGCGGTGGTCGGAAAAACAGTCAGCGATTTCACGCTGCTGGACCGCGAGGGCAAGCCGGTCCGGCTCTCGAGCTACCGGGGCAAGCCGCTGCTGGTCAGTTTCATCTATACCGGCTGCTTCCAGGTCTGCCCCCTGACCACCCGCTCGCTGCACTCTGCGATCGAGGGCGGGCGCGGCATCTTCGGCACCAGCCAGTTCAACGTCGTCAGCATCGGCTTCAACCAGCCGGCCGACTCGCCGCAATCGCTCAAGGCGTTCGCGCGCCAGCACCGCATCGACGCCCCCAACTGGGACTTCCTCAGCCCGCACGCCTCCATCGTCGAACCCCTGACGCGCGATTTCGGCTTCGACTACCTCGCCACGCCCGCGGGCTTCGATCACGTCATCCAGGTCACGCTGCTCGATGCCGAGGGACGCGTCTACCGGCAGATCTACGGCGACCAGCTCAACGCCGCCGCCCTCGGCGCGCCGCTCGCGCAGTTGCTGCGCAACGCCCCGGCGCCGCAGCAGTTCCGGCTCGAAGACCTGATCGACCGGGTGCGCATCCTGTGCACCGATTTCGATCCGGCGACGGGCAAGTACCGTTTCAAGTACGGCCTGCTGCTGGAAGTCGCCGGCGGCCTCACCTTCGCGCTGGCGATGGTCTGGTTTTTCTTCGCCGAATGGCGCGCCCGCCGGCGGGCGCGTATTAACATGCCGTAATCTTGCAGAGAACCGCGCAGAACGCTTTCCTTGCCGTGGAAGGGATCTTCAACGCTTTTTTCGGCGAACGGCTGAATCCCTTTTACTACCTCGGGGCCATCAGCTACTTCCTGTTCTGGGTCGTCATCGCGACGGGCCTGTACCTCTACGCGTTCTTCGAGACCAGCGTCACCCGCGCGTATCCGTCGGTCGAGTCACTGACGCACGGCCAGTGGTTTGCCGGCGGGATCCTGCGCAGCCTGCACCGCTATGCCTCCGATGCCCTCGTCGTGACCATGGTCCTGCACCTGCTGCGCCACTTCACTTTCGGCCGCCACCGCGGATTCCGCTGGTTCTCGTGGGTTTCCGGCGTGGCCTTGCTGTGGCTCGCTTACGCGTCGGGCATCAACGGCTACATGCTGCCGTGGGACAGGCTGTCGCAATTCGTGGTCACGGCCACCACGGAATGGTTCGATGTGCTGCCAGTGATCGGCGGCTCGATGACGCGCAACTTCGTTGCCAACGCCAATGTCAGCGACCGCCTGTTCTCGCTGCTGTCGTTCATCCATATCGGGTTGCCGTTGGGCATGCTGGCGGTGCTGTGGATCCATACGCAGCGCACGTCCGGCGCGAAGACGAGCCCGCCCCGGCCGCTGATGATCGGCACGCTTGCCAGCCTGACCCTCCTGTCGTTGCTCAAACCCGCGCTCAGCCAGGCCCCCGCGGACATGGGGACCCAGGCCGCCGCCATCGATTTCGACTGGTTCTATCTGCCGGTCTATCCGCTCATCCAGCTCTGGGGACCGGGGCAGACCTGGCTGCTCGTGTTCATTGCGACGCTTTTTCTGGCGGCCCTTCCCTGGTTGCCGCCCCGCCGGCGCGGCAGCGCGCCCGACTGGAGCGTCGCGGTTCATCCCGACGAACGCATTCTTGCGGCGCGCGCCGGAGAGACGCTGCTCGATGCGGGCCTGCGCGAAGGCCTGCCGATGCCCTTCGAGTGCCGCAATGGCGGCTGCGGCGTCTGCAAAGCCGATCTGCTGCGCGGTGAAGTGCGCCTGCAGCCCTACCAGGAATCCGCACTGACCGCCGCGGAACGAGCGGCCGGCAAGACGCTGCTGTGCTGCGCCGAACCTCTGAGCGATGTCGAGATCGGCTATGTACCGCAGGCCGGCGCGAAGGCCCTGCCGGTCAGGCAGCACGTCGGGCGCGTGACCCGGCTCGAACCGCTCGCCGCCGACGTAATGCGCCTGTGCCTGCGGCTTGAGGGCGGCGCCGCGCTGCGTTTTCATGCGGGCCAGTACATCAACATCGTGCTCGCCGACGGGGCGAAGCGCAGCTTTTCCTTCGCCACCGCGCCGCATGCCGCGGACGAGATCGAGCTGCATGTGCGCCGGATCCCGGACGGGCGCTTTACCACCGAGGTCTTCACCCGCATGCAAGTGGGCGACACGCTGCGTTTCGAAGGCCCGCTGGGCGCATTCACGCTGCGCGAAGACAGCGGCAAGCCGATCATTTTCGTGGCCGGCTCGACCGGCTTCGCGCCGGTCAAGAGCATGCTGGAGCACGCCTTTCACACGGGTCTTGAGCGCCGCATGGTCCTCTACTGGGGCGTGCGCAAACGAGACGATCTGTATCTGGGCGCGCTGGCCGAGCAATGGGCGCGCGAACACGCCAATTTCACCTTCGTGCCGGTGCTCTCCGAGCCGCAGCCGGAAGACCAGTGGCCGGGCCGCACCGGCCTCGTGCACGAAGCCATCCTCGCCGATTTTCCCGACCTGTCGGCGCATCAGGTCTACGCCTGCGGTTCGGCCCGGATGGTGGCAGCCGCGCACCCGGCGTTCGTCGACCATGGCATCTCCAGCGATGACTGCTTCTCCGACGCATTCCACCTCGCGCCGCAGCGGCCGCTCGGCACCGCGCAGGCGGACATGGTGAAACTGGGCGGGTCCAATGCCTGAGCGCAATCTGCCCAAGCCATTGCGTTACGCGCTGCAGGCGCTGGCCTATGGCGCGTTCGCGGCCTTCCTCGGCTATTTCTCCACCGCCCCCGCCTACCGCCTGCGGGCCGACAACGAAGCGGTGCTCAAACTGTCCTTCACCCATTCCGCGCGGCTCGCGCACGCCTGTCGCGAGCGCAGCGAAAGCGAGCTCGCCAAAATGGCGCCGAACATGCGGACCAAGATGGACTGCCCGCGCGAGCGCTCGGCGCTCAAGGTCGAACTCGACATGGACGGCAAGCCGCTCTACCGCATCGAGGCGCCCCCCGCAGGGCTGCACCGCGACGGCGCCGCGACGGTCTATCGCCGCCTGGCGATTCCCGCCGGGCGCCACCAGTTCCGCGCCCGCCTCGCCGATGGACCGGACGGCGAATTCCGTTTTACCGGCGAGTCCGCCGTGGACCTTGCGCCCGGCCAGGTGCTGATCGTCGATTTTGCGACCGACGGCAGCGGCTTCGTGTTCACGCGCGGATGAGCGCCCGCGATGCGCGCCTTGCTAAGTGTGCCGCTACGCGTCCTGCGCAGCGCCGACGAATTTCTCACCGGCAGCTTCGATCGCGCATTCCCTGCTGCCGCCAATCCCTGGCGTTACCTGGGTGCGCTTGCGTTCCTGTGCCTCGCGATCGCGATCGCGACCGGCATCATCGCCTATGCGCTGTACGACACCAGCGTCAGCGGCGCCTACGAGTCGGGCCGGCGGCTGCAGCAGGACCCGCTGCTGCTGGGACGGCTGTTGCGCGGACTGCACCGGTATTCGGCGGACGCCTGCCTGCTGCTGACCGTCCTGCATGTGCTGCGCGAAGCCGCCCATGGCCACTACCTGAGCCCGCGCCTGTTGTCCTGGCTGACCGGCATACCGCTCGCGTGGCTGCTGTGGATCGCGGGCCTCACCGGCTTGTGGCTGCTTTGGGACGAACGCGCGCTCTACAGCATTGCCGCTACGGCCGAATGGCTGCAGGCCCTGCCGCTCACCACGGACATGCTGGTGCGAAATTTCCTCACGCCAGGCGCGCTCAACGATCGGTTCTTCTCGCTCATCATGTTCATCCATATCGGCGTGCCGCTGCTGCTGCTGGGGACCATGTGGGCCCACGTGCAGCGGATGACGCACGCGCGCATCTGGCCTCCCCGGCCGCTCATCGTCGGCAGTCTTGCGATGCTCACGCTGCTCGCACTGACTGCGCCGGTCGAAAGTCTCGGTCCTGCCCGGCCCGGGCATGTCGCCGCGACCCTTTCGCTGGACTGGTTCTTCCTGTTCCTCCACCCGCTGGCCGAGGCGCTATCCGCGCAGTCGGTATGGCTGCTGGCTGGCGCACTAACCCTTGCGCTCGCGCTGCTGCCGCTGGCACCGGCGCCGCAAGCGGCCGCGCCGGCCGAACGTGCGCGACCCACGAGCGGCAACATGGCTGACGCCGCATTCGACTACGACCTTGCGGTGCCCCAGGACGCGCGCCGGCCGCTGATGCTCGCCTGGCTTGCCCTGGGCCTCACGGCGTTGCTTATCTCGGGCGTGTTTTCGATCCTGCTGGTGCTGTCGCGCACGCCCCAGTTGATGGGCCTGTTCCCGGTCGCCGATTTTTTTCGCGTGGCGCTGGTCGTGCATGTCGATCTCTCGGTGCTGGTGTGGTTCCTCGCTTTCGGCGGCGCGCTGTGGAGCATGAACGGCACCGTGCGCTACCTGCCGCTCGCCTGGCTTGCCTTTGGCGCGGCCGTGGCCGGCACTGCGGCGATGTGCGTTGCGCCGTTCGTCGAGCACGCAACGCCGGTCATGGCCAACTACGTGCCGGTGCTCGACGGCCGGGTGTTCCTCGCGGGACTGGTTTTGTTCGGCGCCGGCATCGCGCTGCTGTGCCTGCGCTCGATGCTCGCGGCCGCGCCGGTGGGCATGCGCATCAGCGGCGGCGGCGCGCTGCGTTTCGGCCTCAATGCGGCGCTGGTGGCAACCGCGGTGGCGGCCTGCGCCTTCGCCTGGTCGTGGCACGCCCTGCCGCGGGGGCTTGACGCGCGCATCTACTACGAGTTGCTCTTCTGGGGTGGAGGCCATGTGCTGCAGTTCGCCTACACGCTGCTGATGCTGGTCGGCTGGATCTGGCTCGCCTCGAGCATCGGCGCGCGCGTGCCGCTGTCGCCGCGCGTGGTGACGCTGCTGTTCGCCATTGCGTTGCTTAGCGTGTTCCTCACGCCGGTCACCTACCTCGCCTACGGCCTCACCTCGGTCGAGTTCCATGGCGCGCAGACCCTTCTGATGCGCTTCGGCGGCGGCCTGGTGATCCCGCCCATCGCGCTCGCGGTGCTCTGGGCGCTGTGGCGCCTGCGCGGCGCGGCCGCGGGCGCGCGGCCGCTGCGGGCCGCGCTGATCGCCTCGGTGGTGCTGTTTTCGGCGGGCGGCATCATCGGCTTCCTGATCACCGGCAACAACGTGCGCATTCCGGCGCATTACCACGGCTCGATCGTCGGCGTGACCCTGGGCATGATGGGCGTGGTCTATCTCCTCCTTCCCCGGCTGGGCTTTGCCGTGCCGGATTCCCGCGTGGCCGCCTGGCAGCCCTATGTGTACGGCGCCGGCCAGCTGATGCACATCCTCGGCCTGGTCTGGTCCGGCGGCTACGGCGTACAGCGCAAAGTCGCGGGCGCCGACCAGGTGCTCGAGGGGGTGGCGCAGGTCGCGGCCATGGGCCTGATGGGACTGGGCGGCCTGCTCGCGGTCGTTGGCGGCATCCTCTTCATCGTCGTGGTGCTGCAGTCGCTGGTGCGGCGCCGCGCGCATTCTGAAGGGCGCGAACCTTGGTGAACTGCCGATCAAGCACCCGAGCAAGTTCGAACTGTTCGTCGGGCTGAACTCAGAACGGCGTCCTGAACGCCGCCTCAGCCGCCGCCACCGGCGTGAAGGCGCCGCTGGCGAGATCCAGCGCGCTGACCTCGCCCTCCTCGATCAGGTAGTGCCAGCCGTGCAGCGCGAGCTCGCCGCGCTCCTGCCGCGAGCGCACCATCGGGTAGCTCAGCAGGTGTTCCATCTGCAGGACCACCGAGCGCTGTTCGACGCGGCGCAGCGCTTCGTCCGATTCGGTGACCGGCAGCACCGCCTCACGCGCGAGTTCCAGCCACTTCTTCAGGTGCAGCGCTTCCGCCGGAGGCTCCCGGTACAGCGCGCGGATCGCGCCGCAGTGGCTGTGCCCGCAGACCACGATGTCGCGCACGCCGAGCACCAGTACCGCGAACTCGATCGCCGCGCAGGTGCCGTGGTAGCCGCCCTCGCCTTCGTAGGG
>JANNXB010000218.1:0-8417 GCA_031409355.1 Betaproteobacteria bacterium
GATTACGTGCGGCACCGGGTCGTAGATGGTGACGCTTGCCGGCGCCTCGATGAGCCGGGCGGCGGCGCGCAGGAACGTCATCGCTTCGTCGAGCCGGGGCGCCTCGGCGCGCAGCGCGGCTTCGTGCACAAAGGGCGGGAAGCCCGCGCTCTCGCGCTCGGTGAGCTGCGACTCCGCGAATCCGGCGTAGTCGTGCCGGATGAGGGCCTGGAACATGGGATGCCCGGGATATTTCGTCTGGACCAGAACTTCTCCCGGCTGCTCGCGGCGGCCGGAGCGGCCACCGACCTGCGAGAGCGTGGCGAAAAGCCGTTCCGCCGAGCGATAGTCCGTGGACAGCAGCGCGCTGTCGGCGTTCAGGACGCAAACCAGCGTCAGGTTCGGGAAATCATGGCCCTTCGCCAGCAGCTGGGTGCCGACCAGGATGTCGCCTTCGCCGCGGCCGATGCCTTCCAGGGTGCGCGCGAGTTCGCTGCGTTTTCGAGTGCTGTCACGATCGATACGCAGGATGCGCGCGTCTGGAAACAGCGCCGCAAGCGTTTCCTCGATGCGCTGCGTTCCGCGCCCCAGTGGCCGCAGATCCACGTTGCCGCAGGTCGGGCACTCGCGCGGGACTTTTTCCTCCGCTCCGCAATGGTGGCAGCGCAACCGCTGGGTTTTTGTCTCGCGCCCGCGCTCGGCCGCGGAATGGAAGACCATCCTGGCGCTGCAGCGCGCACAGCCCGCCGCCCAGCCGCAGGCTTCGCAGGAAAGTACGGGCGCATAGCCGCGGCGGTTGATGAATACAAGGCTTTGCTCGCCGCGCGCCCTGCGCGCCCGGATCGCCTCGAGCACGGGCTTCGCCAGCCCTTGCTCGGCACTCTCGATGCGCAGGTCCACGGTGCGGACTTGCGGCAGCTTCGCTCCCGGCACGGCGCGTTCGGGCAGGCCGAGCAGCTCGTAGCGCCCCGCGCGGCAATTGAACCAGGTCTCCAGCGATGGCGTCGCGCTGCCGAGCACGACCGGGCAGTCGGCGAGCTTGGCTCGCAGCACTGCCGCGTCGCGCCCGGAGTAGCGCAATCCTTCCTGCTGCTTGAACGAAGGATCGTGCTCCTCGTCCACCACCACGATGCCGAGCCTCGGAATCGGCGTGAGCACCGCCAGCCGCGTGCCGAGGATGATTGGCGCGTCGCCGCGCCCGGCGTCGAGCCATGCATGGGTGCGCGCGGTGTCCTGCAGCGCGCTGTGCAGCACGGCGATGCGGGTGTCGGGGAAAGCCTGGCGGAATCTCGCCTCCAGTTGCGGCGTCAGGCCGATTTCGGGAACCAGCACCAGCGCCTGCATGCCCCTGGAGAGCACCTGGGCAATCAGGCGAAGGTAGACCTCGGTCTTGCCGCTGCCGGTAATGCCGTGCAGCAGGAACGGCCGGAACGACCCCAGCGCGGCGCCAATTCTCTCGATCGCCGCCGACTGTGCCGAATTCGGCGCATGGCCTGAAACGAATCGATGCGCCGTGTCGGGCACGTCCTTTTCATGGGACTTCCTGCGTTTGGGCAACGGCTTTAGCGAACGCAGGCGCGCGGGCAGCGCGGCGGCCACCGTTTCGCCGAACGGCCGCTGGTAGTACGTCGCAAGGAAGCGCATTTGTTCGAGCCAGGCGGCGGTGAGCCGTGGCGCGTCCTGCAGGACGCGCTCGACCGGTTTTAGCCTTGAAACCTCGACCGAACTGGCATCGGCGACTTCGACCACGACGCCGACACGCTGGCGCGCGCCAAAAGGCACCACGACGCGGTCGCCGACAGCGGCCGGGACTGTGTCGTCGATCAGGTAGTCGAATAGCTTGGCGACAGGAACATCGAGCGCGACGCGCAGAACCGTCATTCGAAAAGGTTGAGTTTCAGCTTTGCGAACGCGACCGTTCTCCTTGCGCCACAAGGAGAAATTGCCGGCCTGGAATTCCTTGTGGACAAAACTGTGAATAACAGGAGGCGTCCGGGGCGAGTTATCCACAACGTGCCGGCCGAAAGCGAAAAACGGCGAAAAAAAGAGCTCGTTTCCGCCATTCGATCAATGCGTTGCGAAATCATCGGGAGGCCTACGCCCGGGAGATGGACTATTTCTCCCTCTGCCATGCCCGTGTGCATAAGTCAGCCCAGCCGAGCGCGCAGTTGCGTGCTGTAAGCGCGCACTTCGTCTACAAGGGCTTCGACCGCATCCACCCGGGCATGCGGCGCGATGCCATGTCCCAGATTAAAGACATGACCGGGCGCGGGTCCAAAGGAATCGAGCACGCGGCGCACCTGCTCGCGCACGCGTGCTGGTGCCGCGATGAGTGCCGCGGGATCGAGATTTCCTTGCAGCGCAACGCTGCCGCCGACTCTGCGGCGCGCATCTGCCGGATCGACGGTCCAGTCCAACCCAACCGCGTCGCAGCCGCTAGCCGCGATGCTCTCGAGCCAGCCACCGCCGCCCTTGGTGAAGACGATGCGCGGCGCTCCGCGCACCTGCGCCATCACCTTGCGCATGTAAGACAACGAGAATTCCTCGTACTGCGCCGCAGTGAGACTCCCGCCCCAGGTGTCGAACAGCATCACGACCTGCGCGCCGGCCTCGATCTGCGCGTTCAGGTATTCAGTTACCGCGCGCGTGTTGACTTCGAGAATGCGGTGCAGCAGGTCGGGGCGCGCGTACAGCATTTCCTTGACCGCGCGCCAATCGTCGCTGCCGGATCCTTCGATCATGTAGCAGGCGAGCGTGTAAGGGCTGCCGGAAAAGCCAATCAGGGGGACGCGGCCGCCGAGCGCGCTGCGCGTTTCGCGCACCGCGTCCAGCACATAGCGCAGCTCAACCGTAGGATCGGGCGCGGCCAGGCGCATGATCGCCGCTTCGTCGCGCAGCGGCCGCTCGAATCGCGGCCCTTCGCCTTCGGCGAAGTAGAGCCCCAGCCCCATCGCATCCGGTATCGTGAGGATGTCGGAGAAGAGGATCGCCGCGTCCAGCGGAAAGCGCGCCAGCGGCTGCAGCGCAACCTCCGTGGCGAGCGCCGGAGTCTTGGCCAGCTTTAGGAAGCTTCCCGCCTTTGCCCGGGTCGCGTTGTATTCGGGTAGATAGCGACCCGCCTGCCGCATCAGCCAGACCGGGGTGTATTCGGTGGGTTGGCGCGCCAGCGCCCGCAGCAGGATGTCGTTCTTCAAACGAGTCTCCCGCAGATGAATTTCCATTCCGCAGCGGTAACTGGCGTGATCGAAAGGCGGTTGCCTGGCCGCAGCGTCCACATTTGCTTCAACGCTGCATGTGCCTGCAGCGCGGCGATCGGAACCAGCCGCGTCTTCTTGACCGCGCGCACATCCACGCAATGCCACCGCGGTGTGCTTCGATCGGACTTCGGATCGTAGTAGGGGCTCTTCTTGTCGAACTGCGACGGGTCCGGAAAAGGCGCAGACGCGATTTCGGCGAGTCCCGCGATGCCCGGTTCAGGGCAGCTCGAATGGTAGAAAAACACGCCGTCGCCGATGCGCATCGCGTCGCGCATGTAGTTGCGCGCCTGGTAGTTGCGCACCCCGGTCCAGGGCGTGATGCGTTTGGGCGCCGCGAGCGCATCGTCGATCGAGCACTCGTCGGGCTCGGACTTCATGAGCCAGGCATTCATAGGGTGATGTGAGGAAACGTGATGCAAGAAACGTGATGTAGGAAAGACAAGGGTGTCCCCCGCTCGTGCCGGTGGGCCCGGCCTCCGAACCCTGCTTAATCAGGGTGGTCACGTACCGGCCACATCAGGTTCGTCCGGCGGGCCAAGTTCGAAAACCCGGCGAGGGACGATCACAACAGTGGCACTAGTGGCCGCAACCAGGGGAAGCTATCGGTTCGGAAAATATGGGCCCTGTCGAACACAGCAGGGGACAAAGAGGTCGGCAAAAAAGATTTCTTGTTGCTAGAACAATTTGTCCTGCTGGGCGAGCACCTCATCGAGCTTCGCCTCGATCAGGGAAATTCTACGCTTGGCCTGACCGATGTCAAAGCCATTCCCGAGCTTGGTGGAGAGAAGTTCGTGCGCGATGTTCAGCGCGGCCATCACCGCGATGCGATCCGTGCCGTTGACCTTGCCGGCATTCTTGATCTCGCCCATCTTGCCATCCAGGTAGCTGACCGCTTCGAGGAGCGCTTCGCGCTCGCCTTCTTTGCAGGCGATCTTGTAGCTGCGTCCCAGGATGCTGATTTCGATGGTTTTGGCGCTTTCTGCCATGGGCATCCCGGTCAGTCGGGCAGGCGTGCGAGCAGGCTCTCGAGCTTCACCTTGGCACCCTCGATTCGCTCGTTCAGCCGCTTGGCGTCGTTCTTTGCCGTGGCCAATTCCTGCCGCAGATCATGGTTCTCGGCACGCAAACGCTCGCACAGGCCGACGAACTGCGCGACCTTTGCATCGAGGGAGTTGAACTCCGCGTCCACGCCGGAACTATGTTGCAAATCTGCTACAGCGTCAAGAAATAAGCGCTGCTTTTGCAAGTGATTCCTGATCATGCTGCGCTGCTTTATATAATTGCCGGGTAGTCAGCTTCAAGGTGTCCGCGGCGCGTCCAAGCGCCGCGGGTGAAACGGGAATCAGGTGCGTGCCGCCCCCAGGGCGGCGCAATGCCTGGACTGCCCCCGCAACGGTAAGCGAGGGGATGCACACCCGGCCACTGTGAATTTTCGAGTTCACGGGAAGGCGTGCATCCGGCGGATCAAATCCGCCACTCGCGAGTCCGGAGACCGGCCTTGGAGCTTTTCTCAACCTGTTTTTCATGGCGCCGGGGTCGGCGCCGGAAGGGGTTCCAATGCGCTTCGCCATTTGCATGGCCGTTCTTGCTGCTCTAGCTTCGCCTGTCCATGCCCAGAATGAGGAGTCGGTCGTGGTCAACGCCACGCGCTTTCCCGAGGATGCACGTCGATTACCCGCGAGCACCACGGTCCTGACGGCCGAAGACATTCAGAAAAGCGCCGCGCGCACTCTGCCCGAGCTGCTGCAGGAGCAGGTTGGCATCACCATGAAGGATTTCTTTGGCAACAACGCCTCCAGCACTTCGGTGGATCTGCGCGGCTACGGCGTTACCGGCGGCCAGAACACGCTGATTCTGATCGACGGGCGGCGTTTCACCGACATCGACCTCACCAGCGTGCAATGGGCCGCGATTCCGCTTGCCGGCATCGAGCGCATCGAGATCCTGCGCGGCACGGGTGCCGTGCTCTACGGCGACGGCGCCTCGGCCGGCGTCATCAACATCGTCACGCGCTCGCCGCTAAAGCAGGGTGCCGCGCTCGAAATCGGCGGCCGCACGGCGAGCTACAACACCCAGGAAGGCCAGGTGTTCGGCAGCTACGCGCGCGATAGCTTCGGCATCAATGCCTCTATCTACGGCTTCAGTTCGGACGGCTATCGCGCCAACAACCGCAACGAGCAGCAGAACAGCACGGCCAGCCTTCGCTGGGCGCTCGGCAATACCACGCTCGACCTGCGCGCAGCCACGGACTCGCAGGAGCTGCGCCTGCCCGGCGCGCGCCGCATCCAGCCTTCGATCAACCTGGACGAGTACGCCGCCAATCCGCGCGGCGCGCAGACGCCGCTCGACTACTCGAGCCGCGACGGCAAGCGCGCGGGCCTGGCGCTCGGCCACCGCTTCGGCGCGGCGGAACTGAGCCTCGGGGTGGACTGGCGCGGCAAGGATCAGCGCTCGTATTTCGACCAGGGCGGTTTTCCGATCTACCGGGCCGATGCGCTCAAGGTGACGTCCTATACGCCGCGACTGCACCTGCCGTTCAAGACCGGTGACATCGGGCACCGGCTCACCGTCGGCGCGGACATCCACGCGTGGCGCTACGACTCCCGGCGCAGCAACCTGCCCGAGAACACGGGCCGACCCATCAACCGCATCCGGGCATCGCAGGATACCCAGGCCTTCTATATTCAAGACCTGATCGATCTCACGCGCGCGACCAGCCTGACGCTCGGTGCGCGCGCCGAGCGCGTGCGCTACGCCACCAGCGACACGGTCGATCCCGCTGCGCCGGGCTTCTTTTTCAACGCCGCGGCGCCGGAGACGCGCCGGGCGCAGCGCCAGGACGCCTGGGAACTGGGCCTGCGGCATGCGTTCTCGCCGGCTTGGGGGGCGTTCGGGCGCGCCGGCAAGAGCTTCCGTTTCGTTAACGTGGATGAGCTCTATGAGACCAACACGCTCTTCGAGCCGGAATTCCAGATCCTGCGTCCCCAGCGCGCACTCACCTACGAGGCGGGCGCCGAGTGGCGCACGCGCGCGCAGTCGCTGCGCGCGACGCTGTTCCAGAGCGACGTGCGCGATGAGATCCACCTCGATCCGTTCACGACCGGCGTAGGAAACACCAACCTGCCGCCTTCACGGCGCCGCGGCCTCGAACTTGATGGCGGCTGGCGGCCGACGGCGGATCTCAGCCTGCGCGCGGGCTACGCGTATACCGATGCGAGATTCCTCGAAGGCACGCTGGCGGGCAGCCCGTTCGCCATCGGCACCAACATGAGCGTCGCGGGCAAGCGCGTTCCGCTCGTGCCGGTGCACAAACTTAATCTCAGCGCCGCCTGGGACATCACCGCCAGGACGCAGCTCTCCGGCGGGCTCACCGCGCTGTCGAGCCAGATCATGGACAACGACGAGCCCAACACGCTCGGCACCCGGATTCCGCGCTACACCACGGTGGACCTGAAGCTGCGGCACAGCTTCGACTGGGGCCGGCTTGCGCTTACCGTCAACAACCTGTTCGGCGAGCACTACTACACCTATGCAGTGCGCAGCGCTTTCGTCGCCGATCGATACGCGGTTTATCCGCTGCCCGGCCGCACGATCGCCCTTTCCGCGGAGTTCAAGCTGGAGTAGGTGGCCCCGGGGGAGGGTGGCGACTCGGAAAGGGGGCCCACGCGCCCCCTTCAGATCCCCTCGTCTGCTATCTTCCCCGGATGTTGAAAGACGCGATTTCGCTCGGGGAGATCGCCCGGGCGCTGGTCATCGTGCTGCGCCATCACGGCGACGTACTGCTTGCCTCGCCGGTGCTGGCCGCGCTAAAGCTGCAGGCGCCGAAAATCGAGGTCGACGCGCTGGTCTATGACGATACCGCGCCGATGCTCGAGGGCCATCCTTCGCTAAATCAGCTGCACGTCGTGGGACGGAACTGGAGGAAGGAAGATTTCCTGTCCAGATTCTCGTCGGAGAGAAAACTCTACGCTGCGCTTAGCGCGCGCCGCTACGATCTCCTGCTGCACCTTACAGAGCAGCCGCGCGGGGCCTGGCTCGCGCGCGCCCTGGGGCCGCGCTGCAGCGTCGCTCCTGTGGTGCCGGGGCGTGGAAATTTCTGGGCGTCCAGTTTCACGCACCTGTATCCGCTGGCGCGCAACGGGCGCAGGCACAAGGTCGAAGCGAACCTGGACGCGTTGCGCCGCATCGGCGTGCAGCCGGGGATGGAAGAGCGCCGCTTGAAGTTCGTCCCCGGCGACGCCGCGCGGGACCGGATCGCGGCGCTGCTCGCGGCAGAGAACATCGGCGAAGGCGGATTCATCCACATCCACCCCGCGTCTCGCTGGCGCTTCAAATGCTGGACGGCCGAGCGCAATGCCGAGCTGATCGATCGCCTGTCCGCCAGCCACCGCGTTGTCCTCACGGCCGCCCCCGACCCCGACGAGCTGGCGCTGGTGGAGCAGATCGTGGCGCGAACCACCACGAAGCCACTGGTCTTGGCGGGAAAGCTGCAGATCAAGGAACTGGGCGCCCTGACCGAGCGCGCGCGCCTGTTCATCGGCGTGGACTCCATGCCCATGCATCTGGCTGCGGCGATGGGAACGCCGGCCGTGGCGCTGTTCGGGCCGAGCGGCGAGCAGGAATGGCGTCCCTGGCGGGTGGCGCATCGCATCGTGACGACCAGCCATCCCTGCCGGCCCTGCGGCAACGACGGCTGCGGCGGCGGCAAGATCAGCGAATGCCTGACGACGCTTCCGGTCGATGACGTCCATGCCGCGGTGCAGGAACTGCTGAGCCGGGAGCGCTGAGCAGGTGCGGGTTGCGCTGGTGCGGCAGCGCTATACCCCCTATGGCGGGGCCGAGCGCTTCATCGAGCGCGCGCTTCCGGCTTTGGAGCGTGCCGGCGTCGAGCTGACCTTGATCTCGCGTCGCGCCGACGGCTGGGGCGCGCGACGCTTCCTCGCCGTCGATCCGTTCCATATCGGCAATGCCTGGCGCGACGCCTCGTTCGCGGCAGCGGCACGCACGGCCTGGGAAGCGGGCGGTTTCGATCTGGTGCAGTCGCACGAGCGCATCGCCGGTTGCGACATCTACCGCGCGGGCGACGGCGTGCATGCCGAGTGGCTGGAAATCCGGCGGGCGGCGGCAGGAGCCATGGAGCGGCTCGGCATCGCGCTCAATCCCTACCACCGCTACGTCTGC
>JANNXB010000219.1:0-1956 GCA_031409355.1 Betaproteobacteria bacterium
GATTTCCACCTCGATCACCTGCGCGCCGTTCGGCCAGGAAGGCGCCGAGGGCGTCTGCGTCGCCGAGACGCGGATCAGCTTCTGCGGCTGCTTGCCGGCGAGTTCCGCCAGGCCGATCGAGCGGTCCGTGCCGCCGATGGCGAAACGGCCGTCGCGGTACTCGATGTCGGGCGCCGATGCCTCGAGGGCCTCAGCGGCGAGTTCCTTGCCGCGCGCGACCACCTTGTGGCCCGCCGCCACCACCGCCGACCCGCCGACGAATGCCGAGCGTGAACCGACGCTGCCGACGCCATTTGCGCGGTCGGTGTCGCCCTGCACGATCCTGATCTTCTCGAAGGAAATGCCCAGCACCTCGCCGACCAGCTGCGTGTAGCTCGTTTCCAGGCCCTGCCCCATCGCCATGGTTCCGGAGAACACCGTCACCGTGCCCTCCGCATCGATCTCGATGTCCACCGTCTCGGTGGGCAGCGCGCCGGTCCATTCGAGATAGGAGGCGAGGCCGCGCCCGCGCAGCTTGCCGCGCTTTTTGCTTTCCTCTTTCCTGCTCTTGAAGTTTTCCCAATCGGAATTCTTCAGGACCGCATCAAGAATCCGTGCGAATTCCCCCGCGTCGTAGGTATCGCCCATGTGCGTCTTGTAAGGGAACGCGGAAGGCGCGATGAAATTACGCCGGCGGATCTCGGCCGGATCGAGCTTCATCTCGCGCGCCGCCTTGTCCAGCAGGCGCTCCATGAGGAAGTTCGCTTCCGGCCGGCCCGCGCCGCGGTAGGCGCCCGTCGCCATGGTGTTGGTGAGCACGCCGCGGATCAGGTAGTCCACCACCGGCACGTGATACACCGAGGTCAGCACCTTGGGCCCCACCCAGAGCGGGATCATGGCGGTCGAGCCGACCGGCACGGAACCGAAGTTGCCGAGCATCTCCATCTTCAGCGCGAGCACCTTGCCCTGCGCGTCCAGTGCGAGCTTTGCCTTGAACAGCTGGTCGCGGCCCATGTGCGCGGCGAGGAAATCCTCGCTGCGCTCGCCGCGCCACTTCACCGGCCGCGCGAGCTTGCGCGCCGCGTAGCAGGCGATCGCATCCTCCGGATAGAGGCCCGTCTTCATGCCGAAGCCGCCGCCGAGATCGCCCACCACGACGCGGAATTGCTCGGGCTTCGCCTTGAACACGGCCGCGAGCGAATCGCGCGTTCCGGTCGGCTGCTGCGTTTGCGTATACAGCGTCCAGCGCTCGCCCTCGTACTTGGCAAGCGCGCAACGCGGTTCGAGCGGCATCGCCGCCACGCGCTGGTTGTGCAGCGACAGCTCCGTGACATGCGCCGCCTTCGCCATCGCCTGCGCCACCGCGGCAGCGTCGCCGACACGCACCTGCGCGGAGATGTTGCCGGGCGCCTCGGCCCAGATCTGCGGCGCGCCGGCTTCGATGGCTTTGGCCGGATGCACGACGCACGGCAGTTCCTCGTACTCGATCGCCACCAGCTCCGCTGCGTCCATGGCCTGGACCCGCGTTTCCGCGAAAATCGCCGCCACCGGGTGGCCAGCGTAGAAAGCGACACCGTCAGCAAGCGGCGTGCGCGGCGGCGCGCTCGCTGGTTCGCCGTCGGGCCGCTTGAAGAGCGGCGGATTCGGGATGTGGCCCAGGCCATCGGCCTTCATCTCGGCGGCGGTATAGACCGCGACGACCCCCGGCGCCTTGCGCGCCTCCGACGCATCCACGGCAGCAATGCGCGCGTGCGCATGCGGCGAACGCAGCACCACCATCCAGGCCTGTCCGGGCAGGTCGCGGTCGTCGCTGTAGAGGCCCTTGCCCACCAGCAGCCGGTCGTCTTCCAGGCGCTTTTGCGAGCGGGAAGAGCCGAAACGGGCGGAAGCGGGGTCGAATTGCGTTTCTGGTGCGTTCATATTGGGGTCGATTTTCAGAGTGCGCGAGAATATCAGAGCGAGGCCCCTTCGCACCGG
>JANNXB010000220.1:0-4466 GCA_031409355.1 Betaproteobacteria bacterium
CTGCGCGACATGCAGTTCCTGCGCGCCAACACCGCGCTGCCCGCAAAGATCACCCTGCCCGGCCCCTTCACCCTGGGCCAGCAGGCGAAGAACGAGTTCTACAAGGACGACGAGGAAATGGTGATGGACTTCGCCGCCGCGGTGAACGCCGAGGCGCTCGATTTGGAGCGCGCCGGCGCCGACGTCATCCAGCTGGACGAACCCTGGCTGCGCAATGATCCCGAGGCGGCGAGCCGCTATGCGGTCAAGGCGATCAACCGGGCGCTGCAGGGCATTACCGTGCCCACCGTGGTGCACCTGTGCTTCGGCTACGCGGCGGTGGTGCCGGGCGCATCGAAACCCACCGGCTATTCCTTCCTGCCGGGACTCGCCGACACCATCGCGCAGCAGATTTCCATCGAAGCGGCGCAGCCGAAGCTGGACCTGGGCGTGCTGAAGGACCTCGCCGGCAAGAAGATCATGCTCGGCGTGCTGGATCTCGGCGACAACAACGTCGAGACGGCGGAAACGGTGGCGCAGCGCATCCGCGCCGGGCTCAAGTATGTCAAAGCCGAGAACCTGATCCCGGCACCCGACTGCGGCATGAAGTACATGCCGCGCGACGTCGCCTTTGGAAAGCTGAAGGCGCTGGCGGAGGGCGCCGCGATCGTGCGCAGGGAAATCTCATAAGGCCGCCCCTGTGGTAAACTAGTCACTACTCTGACTAGTATGATTTGGAGCCTGAAATGCACAGCTGGCCCGTACAGGACGCGAAAGCGCGATTCAGCGAACTGCTGGAGACCAGCCTCTCCGAAGGCCCCCAGCTTGTGACCAAACACGGAAAAGCGGCGGCGGTGCTGGTACCCATTCGCCAATGGGATGCGCTGCAGACCACGGGCAAGCGCGCGCTGAAACAGGTCTTGCTCGACTCCACCGCGCCGACAGGGATTGTGGTGCCCGCCAGAGGCAAGCTGAAGCTGCGGCGTGGTTGATGTATTTGCTGGACACCAACATCGTTTCCGAGCTGCGCAAGCCAAAGCCGCATGGCGGGGTCGTGGCGTGGATTTCCGCCCAGAATGCCTCGTCGCTGTACCTCTCCGCCATGACGATTGCCGAGCTGCAACGCGGCATCGAAATGACCCGCGAGCAGGATGTCGAAAAAGCCGCTCAAATCGAAGCGTGGCTGGAGCAGTTGATGTTCACAGGACAGGTGCTGGCGATGGATGCCGCCGTCTGCCGCGATTGGGCCAAATTCATGCATCGCCGCTCCGATACGCTCGTTGAAGACGCGTTTATCGCGGCGACCGCAAGCGTGCATCGCCTCGTGGTGGTGACGCGCAATGTGCGCGATTTCAAAATGCTTGGCGTGAATACGCTGAATCCGTTCGAGCGGAAATGAAAGGATAGAACCATGTCAGGCGACCAGGGCCACAAGGAGGAAGCATCATGAAATTTCCCCGCCGCACATTCCTGCACCTGGCCATGGGTACCGCCGCGTTGTCGGCCGTGCCCCGCATGGCCCGGGCGCAAGCCTATCCCTCACGGCCGGTGCGCATCATCGTCGGCTTTCCCCCCGGCGGAGCCACCGACATCCAGGCGCGCTTGATGGGTCAATGGCTGTCGGATCGCCTCGGCCAGCCATTCATCGTTGAGAACCGCGCCGGCGCCAGCGGCAACATCGGAACCGAGTTGGTCGCCAAGGCGACTGCGGATGGTTACACGCTGCTGCAGGTCGTCACACCTCATGCGATCAATGCCGCGCTCTACACCAATCTCAGTTTCGACTTCATCCGGGACATCGCGCCTGTCATCTGCGCCGCGCGGCTGGCCTACGTCGTCGTGGTGCATCCGTCGGTCCCCGCCACGACGATCCCTGAGTTGATGGCATATGCCAAGGCCAACCCGGGCAAGATCAACTACGGGTCGGCGGGCCAGGGCACCCCGCAAAACATTGCTTGCGAACTCTTCAAGATGATGACCGGGCTGAATCTGGTCCACGTGCCGTATAAGGGCGGCGCGCCTGCGGTCGCCGATCTGATCGCCGGCCACGTGCAGGTGGTTTTCGCTCCCGCGTCGGAATCGATCCAACACATCAAGGCCGGCAAGCTGCGCGCCCTGGCGGTAACGACTGCGGCCCGGCTGAACGTGTTGCCGGAAGTTCCAACGGTGGGAGACTTCGTGCCTGGTTATGAGGCCAGCGGTTTTGCGGGCATTGGCGTGCCCAGGAACACCCCGGCTGAAATCATCACCAAGCTGAACAAGGAGCTCAATGCCGGCCTCGCCGATGGCAAAGTCCAAGCCCGTATCGTCGAGCTGGGCGGCACAGTGCTTGGGGGCTCGCCTGCGGAATTCGGGGCGATCCTCTCCGAAGCCACAGAAAAGTGGGCAAGGGTGATCAAGTTCGCGGGCATCAAGGCAGAATAGGGCCGCTCGCCACGGATTCCAAACGAATCAGTCGGCCAATCTCTCTTCCATGGCCTTGATCTGCAACGCCAGGTACTTGGAGTAGATCCGGCACTGTGCGAAGCTGCCGGCGATGAACCACAGGCCGCTCTGACCGGTGCGCATCCACATGTTGCGAAGCTCCTGCTGCTCGTCGTCAATGCCCCAGATCGGCCCGACGCGTTCGGCGACGCCGTCGCCGAACAGCCGGCGCACGAGGAATTCCAGGCCCTTGTAGCCGGTCGCGAGCACGACGAGGTCCGCCGGCATCATTTCGCCGCCGCGCAGCCTCGCGCCTGAGGCGGTGAAATCCTCAATGTCCGCAAATTGCAGGAGCCGGACCTTGCGCTCGACGATGAGTTCCGAGCAGCCGACGTTGAAGTAGTAGCCGCCGCCGCGCTGCAGGTACTTGAACTGCCAGCCGAGCTCGTCCTCGACGTCGATCCTGAAGCCGACGCGTGCCAGGTCTGCGATCAGCTTTTCATCGAGCTTCTTCGCCTGTTCTGCCATCATGCGGTGCGAAATCTTCGCCAACGGCAGCGGCACGGCCGCGGTGATGAGGTCGCAGTCTTCCAGCGGGATGCCCTCACCGTACAAGGTGTAGGGCAGCTGCGCGCTCGGCTCGATATTCAGGATCAGGGTCGGGCTGCGCTGGACAATCGCCACCTTCGCGCCGTTCGAATGCAGGTCCTGCGCGATGTCGTGGCCGCTGGTGCCCGTGCCGATGACCAGGGCGCTGCGCCCGCTCCATTCCGCGGCGCCGCCGTACTGGTGCGAATGCAGGATTCGGCCTTTGAAATTCTTCAGGCCCGGAATGTCCGGCACGTTGGGTATGTCGCTCACGCCGGTGGCCATGACGATGTGCCGCGGGTGCACGGTGCGCGTTTTCCCGTCCGCCACGCTCAGCACCACCGTCCAGCGTTGCGCCTTCCCGTCGTAGCTGCCGCCCGTGAATTCGGTGCGCGTCCAGAAATCGAGCTCCATGCTCTCGGCGTAGTACTCGAACCAGCCCGCCAGCTTGTCCTTCGGGATGTAGGCCGGCCAGGTGGCCGGAAACGGCATGTAGGGAAGATGGTTGACGTGCACCTGATTGTGCAGCGTCAGCGCGTGATAGCGGGTGCGCCAGTTGTCGCCGATGCGCTCCTCGCGATCGACGATCAGCGTATCGACGTTCAATTGCCTAAGGCGGGCGGCGATGGACAGCCCGGCGTGGCCGCCGCCGACCACCAGCACTGTTGGATCCCGATCCGCATAAGCGGCAGAGGTCTTGCGCCGGTCGAGCCAGTTCGGCCCCCGGAAATCCCTCGAATACGATTCACCGCGCGGCCTGCGGCTGCCGACGCTCTCCTCGAAGCCCTTGATCTCGTCGATCGCCGTCAGCAGCGTCCAGGCTTCGTACTTTTCATTTTCTTGTATTAAACGAAGAACTCCCTGCGCGCGCACACGGGACGTTTTGAATCTGAAGATTGCCTCGATGACATCCGTGCCGGCGCGCGTGACGCGGCGCGGCGGCGTGCGCCCGGGATCGATCTCGAATCCGCCCACGCCCGCGCCATGCCGCTTCAGGCCTTCGATGACTTTCGCCGCGCCGCTGACGGTGCCGACCCGCCAGGTCAGCGCCAGGAGATCGCGCCAGTGCGCGTCGGGCCGGAAAAGTGCCGACAATGCCTTGATCGACGCATCGTCCGGTGCGCGCAGGGCCTTCTCGAAATCCGCGAGCCATCGCGCCACCACCGCGGACAATTCCTCCTGTTTCAATTCGAATTTCACAGTGGCTGGATGGTAGCGGGTTATGCTTCCCCGGCAAACGAGGAGATCACATGGGCCAATACAGCAGCACCGAACGCGACGGGCACCTGTTCGTCGTCACCATCAACCGGCCGGAGGTCTACAACGCCTGCCACCCGATGGCGAACGCGGAATTGTCGGAGGAATTCGACCGCTTCGCCGCCGACCCCGACCTGTGGGTGGCGATCATCACCGGCGCGGGCGAAAAGGCCTTCTGCACCGGCAACGATTTGAAGTACCACGCCGAACTCCGCGCG
>JANNXB010000221.1:0-2751 GCA_031409355.1 Betaproteobacteria bacterium
AAACAGCAGCAGAAGCCATTGCCCGGCCGAAGGCATCGCCCACCAGGCGAACGCGAACGGCAGCAGGAGAAGGGACACCACCAGATGCTGCCAGAGAACCATGATGTCGGAGCGCTCGTGCCGCGTCAGCACCTTGGCCACGAGGAAGGAGCCCGCAAATATGGGCGCCGACGCCAGCATCAGCAGCATGCCCGTTGAAATCCCCGAAAAGCCGCCAGCCTGGAACGGATTGATCACCAGCAGCACGCCGGCGAACCCGACCAGCACCGCAGCCCAGCGGGCGCCGGTCATGCGCTCGTTTAGAAACAGCACGGCGCCCAGGCAGATGAAGATCGGGCCGCTGAAGCCGATTGCGGTGAGCTCGGCGATCTCCACCATCGGCAGCGCCGCGAACCACAGCAGCATTCCGCCCGCATGGAACAGGCCGCGTACCAGCTGCAGTTTCGGCGCTTTCGGCCACAGTTCCCGCACCCCCAGACGCAGCGCCGGTGCCAGCATCACGAGCGCGCCCAGCAGGTAGCGCAGGAACCCGACCAGCCATGGGTCGAGCTCGTGCGAGAGCTTCTTCATGGTGGAGTTCAGGACCGTGAACAGGATCCCCGTGGCGGCCATCCACAGCATGCCGCAGACCGTGGGACTGAAGTTCACCGCTTCACCTCTCCGCCGTCACGATGAGGATGCCGCCGGCGACCGCGAGCGCGCCCAGCGCCTGCATCACTGTCATGGTCTCGCCCAGCGCCGCCCAGCCGAACAGCACCCCGAATACCGGCGACAGGAACACGAACACGTTGACCCGGCTGGCCGAGTAGGTGCGGATCAGCCAGACCATCAGCACGAAGCCCAGTCCGCCTGCTGCCACGCCGAGGTAGAGCACGCTCGCCGCCGCGGAGGTTGTCAGCGTCCACGTCGCGCCGGATTCGATCAGCAGCGACAGCAGCGCGTAGACGGGAATCGAGCCGGCGGAAGTCCAGAGGATCACCGAAACGGGCGTGACGTCGGGCGGCATGCGCTTGTTCATAACGATCGAGGCGGTCCAGCCGAGCGCCGCCACGAGCACCAGCAGGTCGGCGAGCAGCGACCCGCCCTGCGTGCCTCGTTCCGTGAGCACCAGTGCGACGCCGCAAAAGGCGGCCGCGGTGCCGACCCAGCGCCGCGGAGTCAGGCGCTCCGACGGCAGCAGCACCGGCAGCACCAGCAGCGTGAAGAATGGCTGCATGTTGAACAGAATCGCCGCGCGCCCGGCGTCGATCTTCTGCAGCGCGATGAAAAGCAGCGTCTGCGTCATCACGAAAAGGCCGGCCTGGGCCGCAAGGTATCGCAGGGACGAAGCACGCGGCCGGACCGCCAGGCCGGCCACCGCGGCATAGGCCCCGAGCGCCAGCGTGGCCAGGGTCATCCGCACCGCAAGCATCCCGAACATCGGCAGGTCCTGCAGCGCGAACTTGCCGGCGGTGTAGGAGCCGCCGAGGACCGCCATCGCGAGGACGGCGAGCGCTATGGCCCGCGCATCGAGCCGACCGCCGCCGGCGGTCAAATGTTCAGGGAACGCTTGTCGACAGCCAGCGCCGCTTCCTTCATGGCCTCGGACAACGACGGATGGGCGTGGCAGATCATGGCGATGTCCGCCGCCGAGCCACGGAACTCCATCGCCACCACGGCTTCTGAAATCAGCTCGGACGCCATGGGTCCGATGATGTGCACGCCGAGGATTTCATCCGTGGTCTTGTGCGCGAGGAACTTGACCAGGCCGTTCGTGTCGCCCAGGGCTCTTGCCCTGGCATTCGCCGAGAACGGGAACGTTCCAGCCTTGTACTCGACGCCCTCGGCCTTCAGTTGCTGTTCGGTCTTGCCCACCCAGGCGATCTCGGGCGAGGTGTAGATCACCCAGGGGATGGTGTTGAAGTTGACGTGCGGCTTCTGGCCGGCGATGCGCTCGGCCACCGCCACGCCCTCTTCCTCCGCCTTGTGCGCCAGCATCGGCCCGCGCACCACGTCGCCGATCGCCCAGACGCCCGGCACGCCGGTGCGGCATTCCTCGTCCACCACTATGTAGCCGCGATCCAGCTTCAGGCCGACCGACTCCGCATTCAGGCCGCTGGTATTCGCCGTCCTGCCGATGGAAACGATGAGTTTGTCGACAGCGAGCGTTTTTGCCGACCCGTCGGAGGACTTGTACTCGATCGTTACGCCTTGCTTTTCCTTTTTTACTGCATTGATAGAAACACCAAAATCAAACTTCAAACCCTGCTTCACGAAGATCTTCGACGCTTCCTTCGCGATCGTTTCGTCCGCGGCGCCCAGGAAGGTCGGCAGCGCCTCCAGGATCGTCACGTCGGAGCCCAGGCGGCGCCAGACGCTGCCCATCTCAAGGCCGATGACGCCGGCCCCGATGACACCGAGGCGCTTCGGCACCTCCGGAATGGCGAGCGCGCCCGCATTGCTGAGGATCAGTTTTTCGTCGAAGTCGGCCCCAGGCAATGCGCGCGGATTGGAGCCGGTAGCGACGATGATGTTCTTCGCACTTAGTGTTTCATCCCCGACGACGATCTCGGAAGCGCTCTTGAAGCTCCCCTTGCCGTGAAAGAACGTCACCTTGTTCTTCTTGAACAGGTAAGTGATGCCGTCGTTGTTCTGCTTTACGACCTTGTCTTTGCGCCCGAGCATCGTTTTCAGGTCGAGCTCCAGGCCCTTCACCTTCACGCCGTGGTCGGCGAAATGGTGCCCGGCCTGCTCGTAGTTCTCGGAGGACTG
>JANNXB010000222.1:0-1585 GCA_031409355.1 Betaproteobacteria bacterium
ACGAACTTCAATCAAACGCAGAGCGTCATCGGCGGTTTGCTCGTCCACGGCGATAACGGCGGCAACCGGATCACCCACGTGGCGCACGTGCGCGGTGAGCGGGTATTCGTCGACCGCAACCGGCATGATGCCGAAGGGCACGGGGAAATCCTTGCTCGTCAGCACCAGGTGCACGCCCGGATGCGCCGCCGCCTTCTCGACTTTCACCTCCTCGACCAGGGCGTGCGGGTGCGGCGAACGCAGCAGCTTGCAATGAAGCATGCGCGGCAGCGACAGGTCGTCAGCGAAACGCAGTGCCCCCGTGACCTTGGCCCGCCCATCCACGCGCCGGCGCGGCTTGCCTACGACCTCGAGGCGCTTTTTCATTTCTTCTCCACGCGCAAAACGCGGGCCGCATCCTCGATCGCTTCAGTGATCTGCAGGTAGCCGGTGCAGCGGCAAAGGTTGCCGGCCGTCGCCTCCTTGATCTGTTCCCGTGTCGGGCTGGAATTCTTATCAAGCAGCGCTTTGGCGGTCATGATCACGCCCGGCGTGCAGTAGCCGCACTGCGAGCCGCCGAAGTCGGCGAAGGCGGCCTGCAGGGGATGCAGCTCGGGGCCGCGGGCGAGGCCTTCGATGGTATCTATCCGGCGGCCTTCGCATTCCAGCGCGAGCACCAGGCAGGAGAGCACCGATTCGCCGTCCAGCAGCACCGTGCAGGCGCCGCACTCGCCCAGTTCGCAGCCGTGCTTGGTGCCGGTGAGGTCGAGGTCTTCGCGCAGGACTTCGAGCAGCGTCTTGTAGGGCGCGAAGGAAACCGGCGTTGCCTCGCCGTTGACCAGGTAGTTCAGGTGCACCCGCTCCGGAATCGCAGCCATGGGAGGAAGACCTAAATTTGTTTGGACCCCAAACAAATCATACTTTACTACAATGAGGACATGATCACTAGTGACCAGTCCGACTGCATCGATATCCATACCCATGTCGTCCCGGAGCGCTTTCCGGCTTATGCCGGTAAGGGGCGCGACGTGCCCTGGCCGGCGATGGCCGAGGCGCATGCCTGCCACAGGCACGTGATGATTTCCGGCAAGGTCTACCGCACCGTGGCCGACGGCAGCTGGAGCGTGCCGCGGCGCATCGAGGCGATGGGCGGGATGCGCGTGGCGCGCCAGGCACTCTCGCCGATGCCGGAATTGCTGTCTTACTGGCTGCCTTTGGAGGATGGCCGCAATCTCATCCGCTACCTGAATGAGCAAATCGCGGAAATGGTCGTGCTCGCGCCGCAGCGCTTCATCGGCCTGGGCGCGGTGCCGCTGCAGGATGTCGACAGCGCGATCCTCGAGCTGGAATTCGTGCAGAAAAAACTCAAGTTCGCAGGGGTTGAAATCGCCAGCCATGTCAACGGCGTGTCGATCGGCGATGCGCGCTTCGAGCCGTTCTTCGCCGCGGCCGAGCAGGCGAGCGCGGCGATTTTTGTCCACGCCCTGCGTCCCGCCGGGCAGGACCGCATCGTCGGCGCGTTCGCCGAACAGGCGGTGTGTTTCCCGGGCGATATCGCGCTCGCGGCCGCCTCGATGATCACCGGCGGCATCGCCGCGCGCCACCC
>JANNXB010000223.1:0-3053 GCA_031409355.1 Betaproteobacteria bacterium
CCGTCTTGTTCTGGCTCTTCACCGCGAATTCGTCCTGCTCTTCGCGCGACACCACATGCTCCCTGGCGACGTTCTCGGCGGTGACGCCCATGTGGTACTGGTTGAACACGTCCCACAGGCCGTCGACGATCATGGAGTCGACCATCTTCGCGTCGCCCATGCGAAAACCGTCGCGCGAACCGTTCAGCACGTGCGGCGCGGCGCTCATGTTCTCCTGCCCGCCGCAGACCACGATGTCGGAATCGCCGTTGGCGATGGATTGCGCGCCGAGCATTGCCGCTTTCAATCCAGAGCCGCAGACCTTGTTGATGGTCATTGCCGGGATCATGTCCGGCAGCCCCGCCCAGATCGCCGCCTGGCGCGCCGGGTTCTGGCCGACCGCCGCAGTCAGCACCTGGCCCATGATGACTTCGGATACCTGGTCGGGCGCGACGCCCGCGCGCTCCAGCGCCTTCTTGATGATGTGCGCGCCCAGCTTCGCCGCGGGAACGCCGGCGAGCGAGCCGCCAAATTTTCCGATTGCGGAACGGGCCGCGCCTACGATGACGATTTCTTCCATGGCTTTCTCCTGGTTATGCCTTCTGCTTCACATAGCGACCGGGTGCAGGCTCGATCGCTCGATATTGCGCGTTGCCCGTCTGCGCCGGCGCGTCGCGCTTGCCGCCTTTGAATTCTTCCAGCCACCGCGACCATTGCGGCCACCAGCTGCCGCGTGCCTCGCTCGCCTGGTCGAACCAGGCATCCGCTTCCCCGGGATTCGCATCCGACGTCCAGTAGCTGCGCTTGTTCCCCAACGCCGGATTGATCACGCCGGCGATGTGCCCGCTCGCGCCAAGAACGAACTTCTTCTCGCCGCCCAGCAGGCCCACCGAACGATAGGCCGCGCGCCAGGGCACGATGTGGTCTTCGCGCGTGGCGAGGATGAACGCCGGCTGCGCCACTTTGCCGAGGTCCACGCCGACGCCGCAGCTCTCGACCTCGCCGGGCACGCGCAGCTTATTCTCGAGGTAGGTATTGCGCACGTAATTGCAGTACATCGGCCCCGGAAGGTTGGTGCTGTCCGAATTCCAGTAGAGCAGGTCGAAGGCCGCGGGCGCGCCGCCCATCAGGTAATTGTTCACCACGTAAGGCCAGATCAGGTCGTTGGCGCGCAGCGCGTTGAACGTCGTGGCGAGATCAGCGCCCGGCAGGATGCCGCCTTTGCCGATCGCCGCCTCGCGAGCGGCCACGCCGGCCTCGTCGATGAACACGCCAAGCTGGCCGGGCGCCGCGAAATCCAGCATGGTGGCGAGGAAAGTAACGCTCTCCACGCTGTTCTCGCCCTTGGCGGCCTGCACCGCGAGCGCCGTGGCGAGCAGCGTACCGCCGACGCAGAAGCCAAGCGCATTTACGCGATCGCTGTGGGCAATGGCCTTTGCAACGTCAAGGGCTTTGAAGATGGATTCGACGTAGTCGTCCCAATCCAGGCTCGTGACCTGCGGGCCTTCGGCCGCACCGACATTGCGCCAGGACACCATGAACACGGTGTGGCCCTGCTCCACCGCGTAGCGCACGAAGGAATTTTCGGGCTTCAGATCGAGGATATAGAACTTGTTGATGCACGGCGGCACGATCACCAGCGGGCGCGCGCCGACCTGCGGCGTCGCGGCGGCGTACTGGATCAGCTGGATCAGTTCGTTCTCGTAGACCACGTCGCCGGGGGTGAGCGCGAGGTTGCGGCCGACTTCAAACGCGGCTTCGTCCGTCTGGCTGATGCGGCCCCTGCCGACGTCCGCGATCAGGTTGGCCAGCCCCCGGGTCAGGCTTTCGCCCTTCGAATCGAGCGCAAGCTTCAGCACCGCGGGATTCAGGGCCGCGAAATTCGCCGGGCTCATGGCGTCGCACCACTGCTTCACCGCGAACTGCAGCTTCTCCTTGGATTTCGCGTCGAGCTCGGCGGCTTCAGCGAGTTCGGAGAGGAATTCCGACGCCAGCAGATAGGACTGCTTGACGTAGGCGTAGTACGGGTTGTCGCGCCATTCCTTCGCCGCAAACCTGCGATCGCCCGGCTCGGGCACCGCCGCCGGCGCCTCCTGCTTTCCGCCCAGCATCGCCGACCACAGCTGCGCCTGCTTCGTGAGGTAGCTCGATTGCAGCGCGCCGAAATTCGCGTTTCCCTGCATCAATCCGGACATCCAGATCGCAGGGTCGGGCAGTTCCAGTGGGGTCGCCGTCAGGGAAGGCGGGAGCGGCTGCAAAAGCGGCCTTGTCTATACGCGGTGAAGCCCGAATTTTGCACTGCACAAAAGGCTAATGCAAGCCCTCCAGCAGCGCGCGTACGAGTGCGATGACGCCGATACCAAGCCCGATCAGGACGGTCTGCGACAGGGTGGCGCGCAGCTCGGGCCGCCGGTGCAGACCCGGGATCAGGTCCGCGACCGCGACATAGATCATGCTGGCCGCGACGATGCCGAGCAGGATCGGGGTCCACCCGGCAACCTCCTGCAGCGTGTAATAGCCCAGCACGCCGCCGACCACCGTCGCGCAGGATGACAGCATGTTGAGGACGAACGCCTTGGTTTTCGAATAGCCGGAATTGAGCAGGATGAGGAAATCGCCCACCTCCTGCGGAATCTCGTGCGCCACGATCGCCAGCGCGGCGATGATGCCCAGCTGCGTGCTCTGCAGGAACGCAGCCGCGATCAGGATGCCATCGAGGAAATTGTGGATCGTGTCGCCCACCACGATCAGCGCGCCGGATCGCCCGTGATCGTGGGTGTGCGAGTGCTCGTCATGGTCGTGCGAGTGCCGCCACAGCAGCAGTTTCTCCAGGAGAAAGAAAACCAGGATGCCGCCAAGGATGGACATCGCCACCGTGTGCGGGTCGCCGTTCTCGAAGGCATGCGGAATGACCTCGAGAAACGCGGCGCCGAGCAGCGCGCCGATCGCGAACGACACGAGCGTCGAAATCCAGGAAGCGCGCAGGAACAGCGCGAGCGCCGCCGCACCGACGGAAACGACGCCGCCCGCGAGGCTTGCGGCAATGATCCAGCCGAGAGATGACATGGGGGCGG
>JANNXB010000224.1:0-5944 GCA_031409355.1 Betaproteobacteria bacterium
CGCATGAGATACAGTCTTGCAGAGTCGATTCGAGAATCCCGGCGCCGATCGGGGATGAGCCAGGAGGCCCTGGCGCAGACGAGCGGCGCATCGCGCATTACCATCGCCCGCCTGGAATCGGGTTCCACGCAGGACTTCCGGGTGGGAACGCTCCAAAGGCTGTGCAGCGCCCTGGGGCTGGAGCTGACGGCCCTGCCCAAAGGCACCCGGCCCGCCGATCCCGCTCCCTTCGCGCAGGCGCCCGCCACCCGAAAAAGCACGCAGCTGCGCCAACTCGATGCCCGGCGGCGGCACGCGGCGCTCGCTGCTGCGCTACTCGCCGTGAATCCGGAAGACGCTGCCGATATGGTCCGCCAGGCCCTCGCCAACGTCGCCCATTGGGAGCAGGAGGGCCAGCATGGTGACAACCACCGCGCGCGCTGGCGCGCCCGCCTGGACGGAGGATCGGTACGCACGGTCGCCTTGCGGTTGCTCGAGTACAACGCGGAGACCGATGCGCTGCTGGCGAATTCCCCCTGGAGCTTCGCCTTGGAACCGGAAACCAGGTAGATCTCTCAATCGGAAACTGCATCTCGACCACGGCCTCCGTGCGCGTGCTCCGGCAGGCCGATGCGGACGCAGGCCGCGAATTCGCGCCGCCTCATTCGATCACCCGGTCGGTGCGAACCAGGAGCGATTGCGGGATGACGATGCCGAGCGATTTCGCCGTCTTCATGTTGATGACCAGTTCGAAGATGGTGGGCTGCGACACCGGCAGTTCCCCGGGTTTGGCGCCGCGCATGATCTTCGTCACATAGGTCGATGCGCGGCCCCAGCTGCCGGCGAGGTTTTCACCGTAGCTCATCAGCCCGCCCGCCTCGACGAATTCGCGCGCCCAGAAGAATCCGGGCAAGCGCTGCCGGCTCGCGGCGGCGACGATGCGCTGCCGCTGGTCCATGAAGAGCGGATGGTCGGGAAGCGCGAACAGGGCGGCCGCGCCTTCACGAACCGCGGCGTCGATCGCGCCGTCGATTTCGTCGCTGCTGCCGATCTCGTAACGGGTCAGCCGGAGTCCGACGGCCGAGCCGGCCTTGAGCGCCTGTTCCCAAAGACGCGCGTGCACCGGATTGCGCCGGTCCGCCAGCACGGCGACCGGGGCATTCTTCGGCAGCACCGCGGCGAAGAGTTCGAGCATCTTGGGCAGGATGTCTTCAGCCTGGCTCGAGGTGCCGGTGATGTTGCTGCCGGGCCTGGCGAGACTGGCGATCAGTCCCTGCCCGACCGGATCCGCCACCACCACCATGACGATCGGCGTGGACGAGGACTGTCCCTTCATCGCCTGGGTCGAGGGCGTGCAGGTCGTCACCACCGCGTCGAGCTTCAGGGCCTCCAGCTCCTGCGCAAACTCGCGCAGCTTCGAAATACCGCCGCCATCGGCATAACGGCGCTCGATCATGAGATTGCGCCCCTCGACATAGCCCTGCTCGCGCAACGCTTCGACCAGTGCCTGATCCAGGTGGCCGCGCGAAGCCCGCGAGCCCTGGACCAGCAGTCCGACCCGCTTCGGATTCTCCGCGAGGTTCTGCGCCGACACCAGCGGCGCGGCGAGCGCGCCCCCGATCATTGCAACGAATCTGCGCCGCTTCATTCGATCACCCAGTCAACGACATCGCGGCCGGGCTCGTTGTTCTCCCGAGGCAACGGCAGGCACGCCGTTCGTTGCGCCAGGAATTTTATGTGGATACAATAAAGACAGCAGAAATCACCTTCGATCCGGCGAAGAATGCCGCCAACATCCGCGAGCGCGGGCTTCCGTTCTCCATGGTGAAGTATGAATTCGACTGGGCAGGCGCGCAAGTGATCGAAGACACGCGCAGGGATTACGGCGAACTGCGCTATCGCGCGCTCGGGCTCATCGGCACGCGATTGCATGCGGTGGTGTACACGCCGCGAGGAGCAGGGATGCATGTGATCAGCCTGCGCAAGGCGAACAGACGAGAGGAAAAGCGCTATGCCGCGAAAACCGAATCCGGAACTGATTGACGACGAGAATCCGGAGTGGACCGATGCGGACTTCGCGCGCGCCCGGCCCGCTGCCGAAGTGCTGCGCGAGCGGTTCGGCGCCGAGGCCGTCGCGCATCTGCTCAAGCCCAAGCGCGGCCGCCCGCCCAAGGCGGCGCGCAAGCGCGCGATCAACATCCGCCTCTCGCCCGAAGTGCTGGAGCATTTCCGCGCGACCGGCCCCGGCTGGCAGACGCGGGTGGACGAGGTACTGAAGTCGCACGCGGCGCGAGGCGCCAAACGCGCCCCTGCCCGGCGCAAGAGCGCACGTCGCGCGGCGCGCGCGTAGTTCATTCGATCACCCGGTCGGCGCGCAGGAGCAGCGACTGCGGAAGCTTCAGGCCGATCGCGCTAGCCGCCTTCATGTTGATTTCGAGCTCGAACCTCGCCGGCTGCTGGATCGGCAGGTCGCCGGGCTTCATCCCGCCGAGAATCCGGCCGATATAGGTCGCCGCCTGCGGGAAGAGCTCGCCCCACGCTGGCGCATAGACCAGCAGCGGGCGCGCGTGGATGTTCTCAGGCGGCTGCGGAAAATCCGCGATCGTCGGCAGGCGCCTCTTTGTCGCGTATTCCAGCACCTGCGGCCGCGTCGACCACAGGCCGGGCCCGGAAGTGACGACCAGCCCATCGGGCCGCAATGTATCGATGGTCTTCAACGCCGCTCCGACCTGGTCCGCGCGCGCAACGTCAACGATCCGGACGCCAATCCCGAGCGTTCGTTCCGCCTCCCGGAACTCGCGGTAGCAGGGCTCGATTTCCTCGATCGGATGCGCCGGCGGCACGTAACCCCAGAGCACGACGACGCTCTTTGCGCCCGGTTTCGCCTCGCGCAGCAGCTCGACCAGTTTTCCCCAGACGCCGGTCCCCGCGTAGAGCGAGAGCCCGGTCACATTCTTGCCAGGACGCGCCAGGCTTTCGGCAAGGCCGACTTCCACCGGATAGCCGCTCGCCCACATGACGATCGGGATGGTCTTCGTCTGCCGGTGCAGCGCCAGCGTGTACGCCGTATTGACGGACAGGATGAGGTCGGGCTTCAGGTCCAGAACGCGTCGCGCGACCTCATCGAACGGATGTCCATACATGAAACCGCTATCGACGAAGACAAAGTCGCGTCCCTCGATCCAGCCGGAGACGCGCAGCGTCTCGACGAGAGCCTTGCGATGCACCACGCTTTCCAGATCCGTCGCGATAACGATACGGCGCGGCGCGCCCGCCTTCTTCGGCTGCGCGCGGGCGAGGGCCACGGCAAGCGCGCCACCGATCAGCGCGACGAATATGCGCCGGTTCATGCGATCCACCGCAGGTGCGCGGGCCGGGCATTGCCGGATTGCCGGAATTCGGTAATCCGGTAATTCCGGGATTCTTGTACAATGCGCGGCAGACCATTCTCGAGCGAGCGGCCATGGATCTGATCCGGCTGGGCAAGAAAGGGCAGGTCACCATTCCCAAGGCGGTGCTGAAGCGGGCCGGCATCGCCGACGACGCGCCGTTGCAGGTCGCGGCCGCTGCCGACGGCTCGATCGTCCTGCGCCAGGTGGGCGTCTACCCGATCGAGCTCTACACGGACGAGCGCATCGCGGCGTTCGAGCGCGAGAACACGATTCCACCGGGATTGGGCCGCCGCGCCGAGCGCCTGGCCAAGAGCGGACGCGGCAAGAAGAGATAAATGCGCGTCTTCCTGGACGCGAACATTCTGTTCAGCGCCGCGCATCGCGCCGAGAATTCCATGCGCGTCTTTTTCCGCCTTGCCGGGGCGGGTACCTGCGAATTGATCGCCTCGGCCTTCGCCGTCGACGAAGCGCGCCGCAACGTCGCGCGTAAACACCCCGCGCATGCGGCCGATCTGGAACAGCTGATCGCACGCCTCGCGATCTGCCAGGAGCCCGCCGCCGAGGACCTGCGCTGGGCGCGCTCGGCCGGCCTGCCTGACAAGGACGCTCCGATCCTCGCGGCGGCGGCGCTGGCCAGGGCCGACATGCTCGTCACCGGCGATCGCGCCGATTTTGGCGCGCTGTACGGCAAGAAATTTCGCGGCGTCGAGATACTGCCGCCACGCACCGCAATCGAGCGACTTCTGGCGGCAGCGCCTGACACGCGCCGGAAATAGGAACGGTAGAAACGCCGTACTCGTACTACATGCGCGGGCGCTCATTCGATCACCCGGTCGGCGCGCAGCAGCAAAGTAGGCGGTATCTTGTGGCCGATCGCGCTCGCGGTTTTCTGGTTGATGATCAACTGGTACTTGCTCGGCAGCTCGACCGGAAGGTCGGCAGGCTTCGCCCCGGCCAGAATGCGGACCACGTAGCTGATGGTGCGCACGGCGAGCTCGTTCAGATCGGGACCGTAGTAGAGAAGCCCGCCCACATCGACGAACGTCGACGCGGTGGAGATGGAGGGGAGCTTTCTCTTTTGCGCGAACACGGCAATGTCCCTGAGACCCGACATCAGGATCGTGTCGACCGCTGCAAACAGGGCCTGCGACTTGGAGGCGGCGATTTTCTCAAGCGCCGGGCCGATTTCATTCGGTCGCCGCGCCGCGAAAAACTGCACGCTCATGCCCAGCTTGCTGCCTGCCTGCGCCGAATACTCCGTGAAATCTTTTTCGATCGAGAAATCCGGATTGCCAAGCACCGCCAGGCGTGTGGTCCGCGGCGCCGCCTCTTTCAGGACCTGCAGAATCTTGCCCACCGTCTCGGGGGAGCTCCACGCCGTGCCGGTGATATTGCCGCCCGGGCGGGCCAGGCTTTCAACGAAACCCTGCTCCACCGGAGAAACTGCATTCAGCATGACGACCGGGATCGTGCGGGTCGCGCGCTTCGCCGCGGCAATCGATTGATTGAACGAGGCCACGATCACCTCGACGTTGAGGCGCACGAGCTCGTCGGTGAGGGCCGGCAGGCGATTGACGTCTCCTTCGGCAAAGCGCCACTCAACCTCGAGGTTCCTTCCCTCCTCGAACCCAGCATCGCGCAGAATTTTTAGGAAAATCAGCTTTCCAATCTGCTGCTGCTCGGCAGACGAAACGCCGACCGCGAGGACGCCAATGCGCCGCAATTTCGCCGGCGCCTGCCCGCGCGCGAGCGGTGCGGCAAGCGCACCCCCAATCATTGCGACGAATCTGCGCCGGTCCATCGCCCCCCCCTTTGTACCTGCGTCAGTTGCAGTGCGATTCTGAGCCTCATTCCTGCGTCGTGGGGGCGGAATATTCACGCTGCGAGCCGCTGGTGGCGGAGGAGCGCCAAATGCCGGAAAATGCTGGTTTTCCGCACTGCGACAAACACATGGCGCGACCGCTCCCAAAATCCATCGACGAAACGCACAAGATGCTCGGCGAGGCCGATTACGTGGCCGACCGCAGCCTGGCGACCGCCCTTTACCTGTCGCTCGCGATGCAGCGGCCGATGTTCCTGGAGGGCGAGGCGGGGGTCGGCAAGACCGAGATCGCCAAGGTGATCGCCACGGCGCTCGGCCGCGAGCTGATCCGGCTGCAGTGCTACGAGGGCCTCGACATCGCGCAGGCGGCCTACGAGTGGAACTACTCGCGCCAGATGATCGAGATCCGCCTTGCGGAAGCCGCGGGAGAGAAATCGAAGGAAAAGCTCTCGGCGGACATTTTTTCGGAGAAGTTCCTCGTCAAGCGCGCGCTCGCGCGGGCGCTCGAGGGCAAGAAGGGCGCCGCGCCGGTGCTGCTGATAGACGAATTGGATCGGACTGACGAGCCCTTCGAGGCCTACCTGCTGGAAGTGCTCTCGGACTGGCAGATCACGATCCCGGAAATCGGCACGCTCAAGGCGGTGGAGCCGCCGGTGGTGATCATCACATCGAACCGCACCCGCGAAATCCACGACGCGGTGAAGCGCCGCTGCTTCTACCACTGGGTGGATTACCCGGATGCGGCGCGCGA
>JANNXB010000225.1:0-12920 GCA_031409355.1 Betaproteobacteria bacterium
CCAAGAGCGCTCAGAAGAATCCGATCCAGGTCATCGCGCGCATGCTGACGCTGCTCGATGTGCTCGCCGCGCATCCCGAACCGCTCGGGCTCAAGCAGGTGGCGCAATACACCGGCCTGCATCCTTCCACCGCGCACAGAATACTTTCTGCGATGGCCGCGGACCGCATCGTGGACCGCGTCGAGCCGGGCAGCTACCGGCTCGGGATGCGGCTGCTGGAACTGGGTAACCTCGTGAAGTCGCGCATCAACGTGCGCGAGATGGCGCTGCCGGTGATGCGCGAACTGCATGCCCAGATCGGCGAAACAGTGAACCTCTCGGTGCGGCACGACGACGAAATCGTCTACGTCGAGCGCACCTCGTCGGGCCGCTCGGCGATGCGCGTGGTGCACGTCATCGGCGCGCGCGCCGCGCTGCACATCACGGCGGCCGGCAAGCTGTTCCTGCTGGAAGAGGGTTTCCCGAAACTGCGCGAGTACGCCAAGCGCACCGGGCTCGCCTCACACACCAAGAACACTCTCAGCAGCCTGCCGCTGCTCGAGCGCGAGCTCGAGCGCATCCAGCGCCAGGGCTGGGCCACCGACGCCGAGGAAGCCGAGCTCGGCGTGCGCTGCGTCGCCGCCGCGGTGCGCGATGACGCCGGCCTCCTGATCGCCGCGCTGTCGATTTCCTCCCCCGCCGACCGCATGAAGCCGACCTGGGGACCGCTGGTGAAGGAATCCGCCGAGCGCATCGCGCAGGCCATCGGCCACCGCAGGGACAGCAGCCGGATTGGAGCAGCCTAGGAGGGGGTAACGGGGGAACCTTGGTTCCCCTGTTCCTAGTCCGCGATCAGTCCGTGGAGGGAGAACATTCCCTTTGCATCGAGCCAGACCTTGCCGCCCTTGAATCCCGCGCTGCGCGCCAGCGCGCGGAAGCCTTCGATCGAATACTTGTACGAGTTCTCGGTGTGGATCGACTCGCCCGCTTCGAACTCGAAGCGGTGGTTGCCGATGTTCACCGCCTGGCGCACGAGGGACGCGAGGTGCATCTCGATGCGGCCCAGCGGCGTGTTGTAGAACGCGTAGTGGCGGAAGCGGCGCAGCCTGAAGTCGCCGCCCAGTTCGCGGTTGATGCGCGCGAGCAGGTTCAGGTTGAACTCCGCCGTCACGCCCTTCGCATCGTTGTAGGCGGCGTGGAGCAAGTTGGCATCCTTCCTAAGATCGACGCCCACCAGCATCGCGCCGTTCGGGCCCACCTGCCCGCGCGTCGTGCGCAGGAACGCGTGCGCCTCGTCGGGGGTCAGGTTGCCGATGGTCGAGCCCGGAAAGTAGACCACCCGCCTGCCCTTCGCCTGCACCACCGGAATCTTCAGCGGCCGCGAAAAATCCCCGTTCACCGCCCGGATGTCGAGCCAAGGGAACCGCCGCCGCAGCTTGGCCGCGGCATGGCGCAGCGCGTGCGCCGAGATGTCCACCGGAATGTAGGCCGTCGGGCGCAGCGCCTCGATCAGCAGCGGCGACTTCACGCTTTCGCCGCTGCCGTATTCGATCAATGCATTGCCACGACCGGCGAAACGCGCGATGGCGCCGATATGGCGGCGCGTCAGCGCCAGCTCAGCGCGCGTCGGGTAGTACTCCTTCAGGCGGCAGATCGCCTCGAACAGGCGGCTGCCGCGCGCGTCATAGAAGTACTTGGGGGGCAGCGCCTTCTGCGGCAGGGAGAGACCTGCGATGACGTCCTCGCGGAAGCCGTCCGCGGGAACGACCGAACCGGAAAAAACTAGCCGCGCGGGCCCTTGGCGGCGTGGGCTTCGAGCCATTTCTTGATGCGGTTGGCGTCACCCACGCGCGACAGCTTGCCCCAGGAATCGAGCAGCACCACGATGACTTCGCGCGACTGCATGCGCACGCGCATCACCAGGCAGCGGCCGGCTTCGCTGATGTAGCCGGTCTTCGACAGGCCGATGTCCCAGTTCGCGCTGCGCACCAGGCCGTTGGTGTTGCGGTAGTCCAGCGAACGGCCGAAGGACTGGACGGTGGCGCTTTCGCGGGTCGAGTACTGGCGGATGAGGGGATACTCGTGCGCGGCGGCCACCATCCGCGCGAGGTCGTGCGCGGTGGAAACGTTGCCGGAGGACAGGCCGGTCGGATCGATGAACTTCGAGTCGTTCATGCCCAGGGCGCGCGCCTTTTCATTCATCGCCGCGACGAAGGTCGCGGTGCCGCCCGGATAGGTGCGGGCCAGCGAAAACGCGGCGCGGTTCTCGGAGGACATGAGCGCGAGCAGCAGCAGCTCGTCGCGCGTCAGCACGGTGCCGGGACGCAGGCGCGAGCGCGTGCCCTTGAGGTTGTCGTAGTCGTCGCCGCTGATCGCGACGCGCTGCTCGAGGTTCAGGCCGGAATCCAGGATCACCATCGCGGTCATGAGCTTGGTGATGGAGGCGATCGGCAGGACCGCGCCCAGGTTCTTGGCGATCAGCGTCTCGCCGCTGGAGGCATCCTGCACGAGAGCCACTGCGGAGCGCAGGTAGACCTCGTCGGATTTCTTTACGCCCCTTTTGTCGGACTGCTTGTCACCTGCCTGGGCAAAACCGATGCTCAGCGCGCAAACCGCAGCGAGCGCCGCGACAACGACGAATTTTTCCAGCGAGTGCAGGTTTCGTTCGGTGCTTTGCATGCTTGCCGCTCTTTGAAAACTGACGGAGTGTAGCCGATTGAATGTCGAAAATGCAAGCAAAATTAAAGGCATAGGAAGAATACTTAATTAAGGTTCAAGCACATTCAGGCCGATTTGGCCTGCGCCAGCACGGCTTCGGCCTGCGCCGCCTGTTGTTGCAGCGCCCACATGCGCGCGTATTCGCCCCCGGCCGCGAGCAACTCCCGATGGCTGCCGCGCTCGACGATGCGGCCGTGGTTCAGGACCAGGATCGTGTCCGCATCCATGACGGTGGACAGGCGGTGCGCGATGACAAGTGTCGTACGGCCCACGGAAATTCTTTCCAGCTCGGCCTGGATCGCCTTCTCGGCGCGTGAATCGAGGGCGGAGGTCGCCTCGTCGAAGATCAGGATGCGCGGGTTCTTTAGCAGGGCGCGCGCGATGGCGACGCGCTGCTTCTCGCCGCCCGAGAGCTTGAGCCCGCGCTCGCCCACCTGCGATTCGTATTTCGCCGGCAGCGTCTCGATGAAGTCGTGGATATGCGCCGCCCGCGCCGCCTCGACCACCTCGGCTTCGCTCGCTTCGGTGCGGCCGTAGTGGATGTTGTAGCGGATGCTGTCGTTGAAGAGCACCGTGTCCTGGGGCACGATGCCGATCGCGCCGCGCAGGCTGCCCTGGCGCAGCTCGCGGATGTCGGTGCCGTTCACCAGGATCCTTCCCCCAGAAGCGTCATAGAAGCGGAACAGCAGCCGCGCGAGCGTGGACTTGCCGGAGCCCGAATGGCCGACCACCGCCACCCGGTGGCCCGCCGGGATCGCGAAGCTGACGCCATGGAGTATCTGGCGCTCGGGCTCGTATGAAAAATCCACATTCTGAAACTCGACGGTGGCAGGTACAGGCGACAGGTCCGACGCGCCGGGACGATCGTCGACCTCGCGGTTCTCCTTCAGCAGGCGGAACATCTTGTCCATGTCGAGCAGCGACTGCTTTATCTCGCGGTACACCATGCCGAGGAAGTTGAGCGGGATGTAGAGCTGAATCAGCAACGCGTTCACCAGCACCAGGTCGCCGAGCGACAGCGCGCCGGAGCTCACTCCTTCCGCAGCGAGGAACATGAGCGCGGTCACCGCCGCCGCGATCACCAGGCTCTGGCCTATGTTCAGCAGGCCGAGCGAGGACTCGAAGCGCACCGCCGCGTCCTCGTACTTGCGCAGGCTCTTGTCGTAGCGCCGCGCCTCGAACTCCTCGTTGCCGAAGTACTTCACCGTCTCGTAGTTGAGCAGGCTGTCGATGGCGCGCGTGTTGGCCTTCGAATCGAGCTCGTTCGCGCGCCGCCGGATGGCGATGCGCCACTCGGTGACCGCGACGGTGAAGCCGATGTAGACCGTCACCGCGCCGAAGGTGACCGCGGCGAAGCGCCAATCGAACTTCGACAGCAGCACCGCCGCCACCAGCACGAACTCCAGGATCACCGGAATGATGGAGAACAGCAGGTAGGAGAGCAGCGTCGAGATGCCGCGCGTGCCGCGCTCGATGTCGCGCGTCATGCCGCCGGTCTGGCGGTCGAGGTGGAAACGCAGCGACAGGCCGTGCAGGTGGCGGAACACGTTCAGCGCCACGCGCCGGATGGCGTGCTGCGTGACGCGCACGAATACGACATCGCGCAGTTCGCCGAACAGCGTGGTGGAGAAGCGCAGGATGCCGTAGGCCGCGAGCAGCGCCACCGGGATCACCACGGCCGCGAGCAGCTTGGGATCGAGGCCCGGGTTCAGCCCCGGGTTGAGACCATCGACGATTTCCTTCATCAGCAGCGGCACGCCGACGTTGGCCAGCTTGGCGGCTACCAGAAACGTCAGCGCGAGCAGCACGCGCCCGCGGAAATCCATCAGGTACGGCAGCAGCACGGTGACCGCGCGCCATTCATTGCCGCGCAGCTTTTGGGCGGGGGCGGCGCTGTGGTGAGCTTGGGTTGCCATGGGGGCGGGATTCTAACTGCCGAGCGGTCATGAAACTCGGGCTGCCGCGAACCCTTGTACCGCCCGGCTTCTCATGAGAGTATACGGCATTGATATATACCAAAGGCTCAAGGACATGGATTCAGCCAAAGTATTCATGACCGGGCGCAGCCAGGCGGTGCGCCTGCCGAAGGCCTATCGCTTCGATTCCGACGAAGTACTGATCGAGCGCCGGCCCGACGGCGCGCTCCTCCTGCGCCCCAAGCCCAAACTCCCGTTGGGAGACCGGTTAAGGGCGATCCTGCAGGACCTGCCAGATGATCCGACTTTCGTGCGCCCTGATCAGCCGCCGTTGGAGCGGGATGCCGCCTGGTGGGCAGCGAATGGTTTTGTGTCGCCGCCCAAAGGATCGCCGCGCAAGCACGGGAAACGGGCCAAGAAGTAATGTATTTGCTCGATACCAATACCTGCGTGTACGCGATCCGGCAGCGCCCCGAGCAGGTTTACCGGCGACTGTCCGATACTGCGGGCGAGGTGGTCGCGCTTTCCGTGGTCACGGCGTTCGAACTGGAAATCGGCGCGTTGCGTGCGCAAGGCCGCGGCTACGGCGAGGCGGTGCGCAGGTTCCTGGGAGTGTTTCCCGTACTGCCGCTGGATGACTCCGCGCGCGAAGCCTACGGACGATTGCGCACCAGCCTGGAGCGCCAGGGCGAACGCATCGGCGCCCACGACATGCTGATCGCCGCCCACGCCGTCGCGCTGGGCGCAATCCTTGTCACGAATAACGAAAAGGAATTCAGGCGGGTCAAAGGACTGAGAGTCGAAAACTGGGTTGCATAGTACGACGCAGCCGCGTCACTTCAACGCAAACCCTTGCGCTCGGATGTAAGGCCCGAAGCTGTGGCGCTCGGGCACCGAATACTGCCGCGCCTTGTCCTCCGACCAGCCATACACCGGAAGCGTTCCGTGCTGCTCGCGCATGCGTTGCTTCTCCGGCGGCGTCGGTTCGGCGGCTTCGCGGCGGCGGTCGTAGGCTTCGAGCTCGGCGGCGAAACGGCTGTCGTCGTAGCGGTCGGCATGCACTGTGACCGATAGCGGCAGCCGCATGCTGCGCTTGCCCTCGCGCGCCGGATACCCCACCGCCAGTCCCGCGACCGGGAATACGTTCGACGGCAGCTCGAGCAGTTCCGAGAGCCGTTCGACGTGATTGCGGAGCAGCGACAGCGGGCAGCACCCCAGAGCGAGGGATTCGGCGGCAATGATGAAGTTCTGCAGCACCAGGCCGCAATCGACCGAGGCATTCATGAACATGTCGAGCGTGTCGTTGGGATGGGGCTTGCCGCGCAGCTGCGCGATCCGGCGGGCGCGGCGGTTGTCGCCGCAGAACACCATCAGCAGCGGCGCGCCTGCGACCCAGGGCATCGATGGAACCAGTCCTTGCAGGACGGCGCGCTTGGCCGCATCCCGCACGATCACCACCGAGGCCTGCTGCAGGTCGGACTTGGAGGGCGCCGAGAAGGCCGCCGCCAACGCAACCTCGAGCACCGCATCTGCGACGGCATCCGGCCGGTAGTCCCGGCAAACTCTGTGCGAGAGCAGCGTGCGCAGCGTCGCGTTTGCCTCGTGGGATGCGCCGGCGTCGGCGGGCAGGCCGAAGCGGCCTTCGATCAACTGGGAAATTGTCTCGGGCACGATTGGCTGCCTCCAGGTTTCTACTCCGTACGGATATTGCCGTCGCGGATCACCTTTGCCCACTTCGCGACCTCGTCTAGGAGTTCGTCCTTGAGCGCTTCCGGCGTGCTGCCGGACACCTCGATACCCTGCCCCGCAAGCTTGGCGCGCAGGTCCGCCAACTGCAGCACCGCATTAGTCTCGCGGTTAAGCAGAGCGATTGCGTCCTTGGGCGTGCCGGCGGGCGCGAACAGCGCGTAGTCGGTCGCGGAGACAACGCCCGCCAGGCCGGCTTCGACCAGCGTCGGCAGCTCGGGCATCTGCGCCGAACGCTGGCGCGACGCGACCGCGAGCGCGCGCAGCTTGCCCGATTTCAGGTGCGGCAGGTACGCCGGCAGGCTGTCGAGCGCCATGTCGACGCGGCCGTCGAGCAGGTCGGGCAGGATCTGCGTCGTGCCCTTGTACGGCACGTGCGTCATCTGGACGCCCGCCGCCTGCGTGAACATCTCGCCGGTGAGATGGATCAGCGCGCCGGTGCCCGAGGAGGCGAACGTGAGCCGGCCCGGGCTCGCCTTGGCGAGCGCCACCAGTTCCGCCACGGTCTTCGCCTTCGAGGACTGCGGCACCACCAGCGCGATCGTGCCGTAGCCGATGCGAGAAACCGGCGCGAAATCGCGGCGGATGTCGAAGCTCAGGTTCTTGTGCAGCAGGAGCACGATCGCCTGGCCGCCGATCGGGCCGACCAGAAAGGTGTAGCCGTCGGGCGCGCTCTTCGCGGCCGCATCGGTGCCGATGGTGGTGCCGGCGCCGGGCTTGTTGTCGATCACGATCGGCTGGCCGAGCCGCGGCGAAAGCTTCTCGGCCAGCGAGCGCGCGACGATGTCCACGCCGCCGCCCGGCGGAAATGGCACCACGAAGCGGATCGGCTTGGCGGGATATTGCTGCGCGAAGGCCGACAGCGAGCAGAGCGCAGCGACGGCGAGGAAAAAGCAACGCATCCCGCGCATGGTCAGAACAGTTGCCAGGTGAGCGGATCGAACGCGAAACCGCTGCCGGAAGCGCGCAGCCGCCCGATGCCGGGAAACGCCAGGTGCACCGCGCCGATCGGGATGTTCTCCTTCGCCGCCATGTCGAAGATCCTGCGCCGCGCCACGCGCGCCATGGCCTGGTCCCAATCGAATCCCACAGTGATGTCGGGACGCGGGAACTGCACCGCGCCGACGTGCATCAGGTCGCCCAGCAGCAGCAGCCGCTCGCCCTTTGACTGCACCAGGTAGCAGCTGTGTCCCGGCGTGTGCCCGGACGCGTCGACCGAGCGGATGCCGGGGGTGAGTTCGTCGCCGAACGTGAAGGTGCGCAGCCGGTCGCCGTAGGCGGCCACCGCGCGCTTGGCGGCGATGAAGCGGCCCTTCTCGGCCGCCGGCGCCTTCGCTTCGACTTCAGGGTTGGCCCAGTAATCGACATCCGGCTTGGCGATGCGCAGGATCGCGTTCGGGAACAGGCTTGCGCCCTCCGGCGTCACTGTGCCGTGCAGGTGGTCGCCGTGCATATGCGTGATGTAGACCTCATCCACCTGCCCGGGCTGGATGCCGGCCTGCGCAAGGCATTGCGGCAGGCGCCCGGCATTCGGCCCGATCAGCTTCGCGCCGCCGGTATCGATCATCACCAGCTTCTCGCCGGTGTTCACGAGGAAGGTATTGACCGGGAAGCGCAGCAGCCCGCCCGCGTGCCCTGCGGCCGCAAGGAGCTGCTTCACCGCCTCCGGGTCGCCCTGCAGCACCGCCGGCGGAACGTCGAGGTAGCCATCGAGCAGCGTCGTGACCTCGAAATCGCCCAGCTTCATGCGATGGATACTGTTTATCTGGTTGCCCGCCAGAGGCGCCCGCGCGAACGCGGCGGGCATGGCGGCTGCAAACCCCGCCGCGCTGCCGGCGGCCAGAATACGGCGACGTAGATGGTTCATGGTGCCTCCGTTTCAAGGACCATAACATGTGCCACGATGGTAAAAATGCTTGACCCTCGGAATCCGGGGATTTAACATTCAAACGTTCGTTTGAATCTGGAAAAAATTCCCATGAGTCTGCGTTCCATCAAACCCCCGCACGAAACCCGCACCCGCATCCTCGACGCCGCCGAGGAGCTTTTCATGCAGCACGGCTTCGAGAGCACCTCGATGCGGCTGTTGACCGCCAAGGCAGGGGCCAACCTCGCCGCGGTGAACTACCACTTCGGCTCGAAGGACGCGCTCATCGAAGCAGTTTTCCGGCGCCGCCTCGATCCGATGAACGCAGGTCGCATCGCCGAACTGGACCGTCTGGAGAAGGAAGCGGGTGGCCGCGCCCTCGCCCCAGAGGCGATCATCCGCGCCTTCGTCGGCGCGAGCCTGCGCATGATCGAGGATTCGAAGTGCGGCGGCCGCAACTTCATCCGCCTGCTCGGGCGCACCTACACCGATCCGCAGAAACACATCCGATCGCTCATCGGCCAGCTTTACGCGCCGGCGATGGCGCGCTTCAAAACCGCCTTCGAGCGCGCGCTGCCGCAGATGCCGGGCGACGAACTGGTCTGGCGCATGCACTTCATGTTCGGCACGCTTGCCTACACGCTCGCGGCCACCGACACGGTGCAGCTGATCGCCGGCTGCAAGCCCGAAGACCGTTATGACGCGCGCCTGCTCGAGGCCCGGTTGACGGCGTTCCTCGCCGCCGGCCTGCTCGCGCCGTTGCACGATTCCGCCGACGTCAAGAAGGCTGCCTGATCAATTTCCGGGTTTAGGGGGAGAGTCTCATGCTGGATATCGCCGTATTTGCCGTTGCCACCATCGCGGTCCTGGTTCTGCTGGCTTATTTCCAGGCCCCGATCGTCCTGTGGACCGTCGCTGCGGGCCTGATGCTCGCCACCTGGGCCGCGGCGCTGCAGTTCTCGGCGCAGACCAACGCGGTCCTGTTCTTCCTCTTCATCCTGATCGCGCCGGCATTCTGCATCGCGGCGCTGCGGCGCAGGCTGGTTACCGATCACGTGCTCGCGGTCTTCCGCCGCATCCTGCCGGACATGACGCAGACCGAAAAAGACGCGATCGACGCGGGCACGGTGTGGTGGGACGCGGACCTCTTCTCGGGCAAGCCCGATTGGAACAAGATGCTTGCGATCCCCGTGCCCGGGCTCTCGGCCGAGGAGCAGGCCTTCCTCGACGGCCCCTGCGAGGAAATCTGCGCCATGACCGACGACTGGGAGGTCACGCACGAGCGCTACGACCTCTCGCCGCAGGTCTGGCAGTACGCCAAGGACAAGGGCTTCTTCGGCATGATCATCCCGAAGAAGTACGGCGGCCTGGGCTTCTCGGCCATGGCGCATTCCGCGGTGGTGATGAAACTTTCGACGCGCTCAAACGCGCTAAGCGTGAGCGTGATGGTGCCCAACTCGCTCGGGCCGGCGGAATTGCTGCTGCACTACGGCACGGACGAGCAGAAAAACCACTACCTGCCGCGCCTGGCAAAAGGCCTCGAAATCCCCTGCTTCGCGCTCACCAGCCCGGAAGCGGGTTCGGACGCCGCGTCGATTCCCGACTACGGCATCGTTTGCCGTGGGACACACCAGGGCAAGGAAGTGCTCGGCATGCGCGTCACCTGGGACAAGCGCTACATCACGCTTGGACCCGTGGCTTCCCTGCTGGGCCTCGCTTTCCGTCTTTACGATCCGGAACACCTGCTCGGAGGAAAAGAGGACCTCGGCATTACCTGCGCCCTGGTCCCCACCAATCATCCCGGCGTGGTCATCGGCCGGCGCCACCTGCCGCTGAACGCGGTATTCCAGAACGGCCCGAACTCCGGCAAGGACGTGTTCATGCCGATCGACTGGATCATCGGCGGCAAGGACTACGCGGGCAAGGGCTGGATGATGCTCATGGGCTGCCTCGCCGCGGGCCGCTCGATCTCGCTGCCGACCTCTTCCGTGGGTGGAGCGAAGGGCCTGGCGCGCGTCACCGGCGCGTATGCGCGCGTGCGCAGCCAGTTCAAGATGCCGATCGGCAAGCTGGAAGGCGTGGAAGAAGCGCTCGGCCGCATCGCCGCCAACACCTACATGATGGAAGCGGTGCGCGTCATGACCGCGGGCGCGGTGGACCTGGGCGAGAAGCCGGCCGTGATCTCGGCCATCGCCAAGTACCACATGACCGAACGCGCGCGCCTGTGCGTCAACGATGCCATGGACATCCACGGCGGCAAGGGCATCTGCCTCGGGCCGAACAACTGGGTTGGCCGCGGCTACCAGGTCATGCCCGTGGGCATCACGGTGGAAGGCGCCAATATCCTGACGCGCACGCTGATCATCTTCGGCCAGGGCGCGATCCGCTGCCATCCCTACGTGCTGCGCGAGATGCGCGCGGCAAAGGAAATGCAGGGCGCCGCGGCGTCGATCGAGTTCGACGACGCCTTCACCTCGCATATCGGCCATACGATCTCCAATGGCGTGCGCGCCTTCGTGCACGGCCTCACCAGTTCGCGCTTGGGCCAGGTGCCGCGCAATGGCGCGCCGGAAACGGCTCACTACTACCGGTTCTCCTCGCGCCTGGCGGCGGCCTTCGCCTTCCTCGCCGACGTCTCGATGCTGGCGATGGGCGGCGCGCTGAAGCGCAAGGAAAAAATCTCCGGGCGCCTGGGCGACGTGCTGTCGATGCTGTACCTGATCTCGGCCACGCTCAAGCACTACGAAGACCAGGGCCGTATCAAGGAAGACCTGCCGCTGATCCGCTGGGCGGTGCGCGACGCGGCCTACCAGGCGCAGGAGGCGATCGACGCCATCCTGTCGAACTTCCCGGTCAAGAGCCTGGCGACGCTGCTGCGCTGGACCATTTTCCCGCTCGGCATGTCTTTCCGCCCGCCGCTCGACTCGCGCAACCACGAATGCGCGAAGCTCGTGCTCGAGCCGGGCGCCGCGCGCGACCGCCTCACGGCCGGCATCTACGTGCCCAAGAGCGAGTCCGATCCGGCCGGCAATCTCGAAGCCGCGTTCCTCGTCACCATCGCCTGCGAGCCCATCGACGAGAAGCTGCGCAAGGCCGTGAAGAAGGGAAAGATCATTCTGCAGCCTGGTGTTGAATTAGGAATTTTAGGAAATAAAAATCAAATAATTACGGTCGAAGAGCTGGCGCTCTGGCAGCGCAAGGAAACGCTGCGCAAGGGCGTCATCAAGGTGGACGACTTCCCGCAGGATTTCGGCCGCGCCGAGATCCTCGCGAAACTGTCCAAAGAGAGCGTTCTTTCCGCAAAGGCGGCCTGACATGTACGCGAAACCGGTCTATGTAGTCGACGGCGCTCGTACGCCGTTCCTCAAGGCAAAGAATCGCCCCGGCGTGTTCTCCGCGGGCGACCTCGCCACCCAGGCCGGCAAGACCCTGCTGGCGCGGCAGAAATTCGCGCCGCAGGAGCTGGACGAGGTCATCCTCGGCTGCGCCGCACCCTCAGTGGATGAAGTGAACATCGGGCGCGTCGCGGCGCTGCGCATGGGCTGCGGGCAGAAAGTCCCGGGCTGGACCGTGATGCGCAATTGCGCCTCGGGCATGCAGGCGCTCGACTCCGGCATCAACAACATCCTCGCCGGCCGCTCGAACCTGGTGCTCGCTGGCGGCGTGGACGCGCTGTCGCGCGCGCCGCTGCTCTACAACGACAAGATGGTGAACTGGTTTTCCGACATGGCTGGCGCAAGAACGGGCGGCCAAAAAGCCGGCATGTTCGCAAAACTTCCCTTCGGCGCCCTGCTCAATCCCGTCATCGGCATCATGAAAGGCCTCACCGACCCGATGGTCGGCCTGCTGATGGGGCAGACGGCGGAGAACCTCGCGCACCGCTTCGGCATCACGCGCGAGCAGATGGACGCTTTTTCCGTCAGATCTCATAAGAGAGTATGCGCAGCCCAGGATGCCGGCCATCTCGCGGCCGGCGGCGGCGAAGTGGAGGCGCTCTACGACGCCAAGGGCAACGCCTACGCGCTGGACGACGGCGTGCGGCGCGATTCGTCGGTCGCCAACCTGGCCAAGCTAAAGCCCTTCTTCGACCGCAAGTACGGCAACGTCACGCCCGGCAACAGCTCGCAGATCACCGACGGCGGCGCCTGGCTCATCCTTGCTTCAGAAGAGGCCCTGAAAAAACATGATTTGAAACCCATCGGGCGGATCCTCGACTCCCAGTGGGCGGGGCTGGACCCGGCGCAAATGGGATTGGGACCGGTGCACGCCGCCACGCCGATCCTCCAGCGCCACGGCCTAAAGCTCGACGGCGTCGACTACTGGGAAATCAACGAAGCCTTCGCCGCGCAGGTACTGGGCTGCCTCGCCGCCTGGAAGGACGAGAAGTATTGCAAAGAGCAATTGGGTCTGGATTCTTCTCTTGGTGAATTAGATCAAGAGAAGTTAAATGTGGATGGCGGTGCCGTTGCCCTCGGCCATCCGGTCGGCGCTTCGGGAGCGAGGATCGTCCTGCACATGCTCAAGCTCCTGAAAAGAAAAAATGCAAAGCGCGGCATGGCCTCCATCTGCATCGGTGGCGGCTTGGGCGGCGCGATGCTGGTCGAGGCACTCTAGATGAAGCATTTCCGCTGGGAAAAGGACGCGCAGGACCTGGTCTGGCTGACCTTCGACAAGCAGGGCGAGTCGGCCAACAC
>JANNXB010000226.1:0-8064 GCA_031409355.1 Betaproteobacteria bacterium
CCGCTTGCCGGACTGAAGGTCCTCGAATTCGAAGCGATCGGCCCCGGGCCGTTCTGCGGCATGATGCTCGCCGACATGGGCGCCGACGTGCTGCTCGTCGATCGCGCCGGAGACTCGGGCCTCGGCCTGGGCCGCAACCGCTGGTTCGACGTGATGATGCGCGGCCGGCGCTCGGCGACGCTGGATCTCAAGTCGAAGGGCGGCGTCGAGGCGGCGCTGGAACTGGCCGGCAAGGCCGACGCCATCATCGAAGGCTTCCGCCCTGGCGTGATGGAACGGCTCGGGCTCGGGCCCGACGCGCTGCTGAAGAAAAATCCGAAGCTGGTCTACGGCCGCATGACCGGCTGGGGTCAGGACGGGCCGCTCGCGCCGCGCGCCGGGCACGACATCAACTACATCGCGCTCACCGGCGTGCTGCACGCCATCGGCCGTGCCGGCGGCGCACCGGTGCCGCCGCTGAACCTGGTGGGCGATTTCGGCGGTGGCGGCATGCTGCTCGCCTTCGGCATCGCCTGCGCACTGGTCGAAGCACAACGCTCGGGCAAGGGCCAGGTGGTGGACGCCGCCATGGTGGACGGGGCCTCGACGCTCGCGGCGATGTTCTCCGGCATGCTGGCGGCCGGCCGCTGGAGCGAGACGCGCGGCGAGAACATCCTCGATTCCGGCGCGCCCTGGTACGACACCTACGAAACCAGGGACGGCAAGCACGTCGCCATCGGCTCCATCGAACCGAAGTTCTATGAAGAATTGCTTTTACGTTTGGGCTTGCAGGGCCAGGACCTGCCGAAACAAATGGACCGCAAGGGCTGGCCAGCCCTGAGGAAGTTATTTACTGAGAAGTTCAAGGAAAAAACGCGGGGCGAATGGTGCGCCGTGTTCGAAGGTTCGGACGCCTGCTTCGCACCGGTGCTTACATTCTCCGAAGCACGCGCGCATCCGCACAACGTTGCGCGCAAGACCTTCGTGAATTCGGGCAAGGTGGACCAGCCGGCGCCGGCGCCGCGCTTCTCGCGCACGCCGGGAAGCATTCGACGCGCGCCGCCTGAACGGGGCGAAGGTGGCAGGCAGGCGCTGTCGGATTGGGGATTTTCTGAATCAGAGATTTCCGATCTCAAGCAGCGGGGCCTGGGCTGCGCATGAATGGTCCGTTGGCCGGCCTTAAAGTTCTCGATATATCCAATGTGATAGCCGGTCCGTTCGCCGCGGCATTGCTCGGCGACTTCGGTGCCGAGGTCCTGAAAGTTGAACTCCCCGGCGGAGGCGATCCGCTGCGCGGGCTGCCGCCGCACAAGGACGGCAAACCGCTGTTGTGGAAAGCGGTCAACCGCAACAAGCAGGCGATCACGCTCGACCTGCGCAAGGCCGAAGGCCAGGCGCTGTTCGGCAAGCTGCTGCCGCGCTTCGATGTGCTGATCGAGAACTACCGCCCGGGCACGCTCGACCGGTGGAACCTGGGCAAGGAAGCGCTCTGGAAACTGCAGCCGAAGCTGGTGATCCTGCGCGTCACCGGATTCGGCCAGACTGGCCCCTACAGCGGCTACGCCGGATTCGCGCGCCTGTTCGAGGCCTACGCGGGCCTGACCTACATCACGCGCGCGCCGGGTGAGCCGCCGATGCACCCGGGCTACCCGATCGGCGACCCCATCGGCGGCGTCTTCGGCGCCTTCGGCGTACTGGCCGCGCTCATGCATCGCGCGAAGCATCCGGAGGCGCCCGGCCAGGAGATCGACCTGTCGTGCACCGAGGCCATGATGCGCCTGCTGGAGGTGCTGCCGATCGAATACGACCAGCTCGGCCAGGTGCACGAGCCGATCGGCAACGGCAACGCCTATGTCTCGCCGGGCGGCATGTTCCGCGCGGCCGACGGCGAGTGGCTTAGCTTCACCGCGGCGACGCAAAGCGTGTTCGAGCGCTTCTGCCGGTTGATCGGCCGCGAGGAACTGATCGCCGACCCGAAGTACGCCAACAACCCGCTGCGCATGAAGCACCAGCAGGAACTGAACGCGATCGTGACGCAGTGGATCGGGGCGCGGCCGTATCGGGAGGCGATCCGCGAACTCTCGGAGGCCGGCGTCTCGGTGGCGCCGGTGTATTCGAATCGCGACATCGCGAAGGACCCGCAGGTGCTGTTCAGGGAATCGATCACGAGGGTCACCGACGCGGACTTCGGCTCGGTGGCGGTTCCCTGCGTGGTGCCGCGGCTTTCCACGACGCCCGGTGAGGCACGCAGCGCCGGGCCGGCCGCCGGCGCGCACAATGCCGAGGTCTACGGCGGCTGGCTGGGCCTGTCGGACGCCGAGCGCGCGGCACTTGAGCGCGACGGCGTGATCTAGGAGTAGGTCAGCGCGCCGGCGCGATCGGGCCGGTCGAGGTGCGGCACGTTGTTGAAGCTCACGCAGTGGATCCGGCTCGCACCGGCCTGCAGTTCGCTGATTCCGGTATTGCGCGTCTGCAAGTTGAGATCCACCACCCCGCGCAACGGCATGCCGAGCACGTCCGCGAGGATGGTGGAGATCGGACCGCCGGAACTGACGATCAGAACGCGCTTCGCCGCGCCGGCCCGTGCAGCCGCCAATGCCGCGAGGACGCGGCCGCGGAACTCGGGAAACGGCTCGTGCGCGAAACCGGTCAAGGTGCCGTCCGTCCAGCCATACATCGCTTCCCTGAGCACCCGGAAATGCGCCCGGCGGTCGTCCCCCGTGGGCAGCGGCTTCGTCCCCAGGTGCGCGCGAAGCAGCGCGTGGCTGTCGTACTCGTCCAGGCGCGCGTCCACTACTGCGCCCAGCGCGCCGCCCATGCCCTCGCCGATTCCGGTGAGGGTTTCCGCGTGGCGCCGCATCGAGCCGACGATCACGCGGTCGAACGCCGCGCCGCGCCCGGCGAAATACTCTCCCAGCCAGCGCGACTGGCGCCAGCCGAGCTCCGAGAGCTTGTCGTAATCGTCCGAGCCGAAGGACGCCTGTCCGTGCCGTACCAGCACCAGTTCAGCCATAGCCCGGGATTGTATGAAATATGGAACAATCGGAGCATGAAAATCAAAGACAAGGTCGTGGTCGTCACGGGCGCCGCGAGCGGCATCGGCAAGGCGCTGGCGGCGCGCTTCGCGAAGGAAGGCGCGCGCGGCGTGGTCTGCGCCGACCTGAACGAAGCCGACGCCAGGGCCACCGCCGCTGGCGTGGGCGGCCTGGGGATGCGCTGCGACGTCGCGAAGGAAGCCGACATGAACGCGCTGGTGGCCGCGACGCTGGAGAAATATGGCGCGCTGGACATCTTCTGCTCCAATGCCGGCATCATCGGCCGCCACGGGCTGGATGCCCCGCTCGAGGAATGGCGCCGCACCCTGGACGTCAATTTCATGGCGCACGTGCTCGCCGCGCGCGCCGTGGTCCCGGTCATGCTAAAGCAGGGCGGCGGATACATCGTCGCCACGGCTTCGGCCGCCGGCCTGCTGATGCAGGTCGATTCGGCCACCTACACGGTGTCGAAGCACGCGGCGGTGGCCTTCGCCGAATGGCTGTCGGTGAACTACGCCGAGCGCGGCATAAAGGTGTCGTGCCTCTGCCCGCAGGGCGTGCGCACGCCGATGCTGCTCGGGCCCACGGGCGACCGTAAATCGTTCCTCTCGGAAGGCTCGGTAAGCGCGGAAGACGTCGCTGCGCGCGTCATGGAAGCGATCGAGGCCGAGAAGTTCCTGATCCTGCCGCATCCCGAGGTGGCCGAGTACGAGCGCCGCAAGACCACCGACCGCGACCGCTGGCTGGGCGGCATGCGCCGCCTGCGCGCCGCGATCCTGACGGATCCGAACATGCGGGGGCTTGACTGAGATGAAGAGGATTTTTCTTTCGTTCGTATTTATTTTTTATCTGGCGAACGTCAATGGCCAGACATTTCCGTCCAAACCCCTGCGCATCATCGTGCCGTTCCCGGCGGGCGGCATCGTCGACCTGATGGCGCGCACCCTGAGCGAGAAGATCGCCGCCGGGCTCGGCCAGCCGGTGCTGGTGGAAGCGCGGCCGGGCGCCAACGCAAGCCTGGGCACGGAAGCGGTGGCGAAGGCGGACCCGGACGGGCACACGCTGGTGCTGGCGACGCTGTCGCATGTCACGACGCCTGCCCTGTCGAAGACGCCGTGGCACCCGACCCGGGACTTCGCCGGCGTCGCGGTCATGGGGCACGTCGCCAACGTTGCGGTGGTGAATCCCGACCTGCCGGTAAAGTCGCTGCGGGAATTCGTCGATTACGCCAAGGCCAGGCCGGGCAAAATCAACTACATCAATGCAGGCGCCGGCACCTCGCAGACCATGAGCGCAGAGCTGTTTAAGCGCAATGCCACTCTCGACCTGGTCGGCATCGGCTACAAGGGCTTCCCGCCGGCGATTCCCGACATCCTCTCCGGGCAGGTGCAGTTCTCGTTCATGCCCTTCGGCGTCGCGGCCCCGCACATCCGCGGCGGCAAACTGCGCGCGCTCGCGGTCGCCTCGCCCGCGCGCAGCAAGCTGTTCCCGGAGGTCCCGACCATGGCGGAAGCAGGCCACGCCGACTCGCAGGTCGTTTCCTGGTACGCCTACCTCGTCCCGGCGGCGACGCCAAGATCGGTGGTGGCGCGGCTGAACGCGGAATTCGGCAAGGCACTGGCCGATCCGGAAGTCATCGCGCGCATCGAAAAGATCGGCGGCGAACCATTGCCCGCCGGCAAGCCCGAGGAAGTGGACGCGATGCTGGCGCGGGAACTGGAGCGCTGGACGAAACTCGTCCAGGCGACGGGCATGAAGATCGAGTAGTCGCTAGTGTTTCTGATGCCCGGCGGGAGCTGCTGACTCGCCCAGCCGGCCGACGTGGAACTCGGCTTTCACTTCGCCGGCCTTCTCGAACTTAAGCGTCACCGGCAGCTTCTCGCCTTCCTTGAACGGCCGCCTGATGTCCATGAACATCAGGTGCGCGCCGCCGGGCTTCAATTCGAACGAGCCCTTCGCCGGCACGTCGTAGGCCTTCACTTCGCGCATCTTCATCACGCCGTTGTCGTTGATGTGCACATGCAGCTCGACCTTCGCGGCAGCCGGCGACGAAACCGACAGCAGGCGGTCGCCGGCGGCACCGGCATTGCGGATCAGCATGTAGCCGCCCGCGACGCTCGCGCCGGGCGCGGTGGCGCGCGCCCAGGGTTTCTCAATCTGGACCTGAGCCTGCACCGAAAAGGAAACCAGGGCGCCCAGAACAAACAACGCAACTTTAATCACGCACTCCTCCGGTCTTCCTCTTCCTGCAGCTTGCGCCAGAAAATCTTTCCGGTCGCGGTCTTTGGCAGCGCCTCGACGAACTCGACGAGGCGCGGCGCCTTGAAGGCAGCCATTTTCTCACGTGCCCAGGCGACGATGGCCTCGGCATCGGTCTTGCCGCGCGCCTCCGGCTTTAGCACCACCACCGCCTTGACGGTTTCGCCGCGATGCGGATCCTTCGCCGAGATCACGCAGGCTTCCTGGATATCCGGGTGCGCGTACAGCATCGCCTCCACCTCGGCAGGCCAGACCTTGTAACCCGAGCAGTTGATCATGCGCTTCAGGCGGTCGGTGATGAAGAAGTAGCCTTCCTCGTCGTAGTAGCCGAGGTCGCCCGAGCGAAAGAAGCTTTTTCCGTCGTGCTCGATAAATGCGTCTGCGGTCGCCTTCTCCTGCTTCCAGTAGCCGCGGAACACCTGCGGGCCATGGGTGATGATTTCGCCCACTTCGTTCGGACCCAGTTCCTTGAAGCTCGATGGATCGACGATGCGGGAGTCGGTGTCGAAATAGGGGATCCCGCCGCACTGGCGCTTCGGCCGGTGCACCGGATTGGCGTGCGAGGGGGCGGACGTCTCGGTCAGTCCATAGCCTTCGAGAAACGGCATTCCCAGCGTCTGCTCGATTTTCGCGGCCACCGCTTCGGGCATCGAGGCGCCGCCGCCCCCGATGCGCACGATGGAGGACAGGTCGTACTTGCCGAGGTTCGGATTGGCGAGGAAATCCACGATCATGGTCGTGATCCCGGTGACGCCGGTGACGCGATGGCGCTGGATGAGTTCCGCGGCCGTGTCCCGGTCCCAGCGCGTCATCAGCACGCTGGTGGCGCCAAGCTGGATCGGGATGTTCATGTTCGCCTGCATGCCGGTGAGGTGGAACATCGGCAACACACCCAGCGACACGCCCTCGCTGGAGGTCTGCGACCAGTTGCAGCCCCCAGTGCTGGTGGCGAGCAGATTGCCGTGCGTGAGCATGCAGCCTTTGGGCAGGCCGGTGGTGCCCGACGTATAAGGCAGTACTGCCAGATCATCGGGGCCGGCTTGATGCCGATCCGGCAATGCCTTGCTTGAAATACAGTCCTTCCAAAGCGCGACTTCGGAACGCTTTGGATCGAAAACCGGCGCGCGCAGGAGGTCCGGCAACTTGAGATCGGTCGGCTCGGTCAGGTAGTCCGAGTAGGCCGCCAGCACGCAATGCTCCAAGCCCTTGCCCAGGTGCGGTTCGACCTCCGGGTAAAGCTCCTGCCCTGCGATCGCGACCCGCGCGTCCGAATCCCCGATGTAGTGCGCCAGCTCGCTCGACTTGTTCATCGGGTTGACCGGAACGACCACGCCGTCGGCGCGCAGGATCGCGTAGTAGCCGATGATGAACTGCGGACAGTTCTGCGCGTAGAGCAGGACGCGATCGCCGCGCTTCACCCCGCAGCGCTGCCGCAGGTACCCGGCCAGCGCCTCGGCTTCGCGCAACAGCGCGGCGTAGGTCAGCGAAGTACCGTAATAGATGAGCGCCGCCTTGTCCGGGTAGCGGTGCGCGCTGACCTCGAGGTTGTAGTAGAGGCTGGTGCGCGGCACCGACAGCGTTTTCGGCACGCCCGGAGGCCAATGAGCGAAATGCCGATCGAAGAAACTCATGCCGAGTATCTCTTTACCGCCTTCTCGTTCCATTTCATGGCCAGGCCCGGCCCCGAAGCGCCCACAGCCCTGCCGCCCTCGATCCGCAGCGGTTCATCGAGGATCGGGTTTGCCCAGTCCACGTATTCGAGCCAATGGCAGGTCGGCGTCACCGCGAGCAGCTGCACGCTTGCTTCCGGGAACAGGTGGCTGGACATTTCCTGTCCCGCGCCCTGCGCGAGCGCCGCCGCGCGCATCCAGCCGGTGACGCCGCCGATGCGCTGCGCGTCCGGCATGACGTAGTCGCAGCAGCCGGCGGCGATCGCCTGCGCCATCTGCTCCGGTCCCATGAAGTTCTCGCCAATCTGGATCGGCGTCGCCACCTCGCGCGCCACCTTGGCGCAGCCGGCAAAATCGTCAGCGCGGATCGGCTCCTCAATCCAGAGCACGCCGCCCTCCTCGTCGATCATACGGCCGCGGCGGATCGCCTCCGCCACCGTGAGCGCCTGGTTGAAATCCACCATCAGCGTCACCTCCGGGCCGATCGTTTTCTTCACGGCGCGCAGGGCTTCGATGTCCGCCTTCACGCTCGGCCGGCCCAGGCGCAGCTTCACCGCGGAGAATCCTTCCTCGACCAGTTGGGCGGCTTCTTTCGCCAGCGGCTTGAGTTCCTGGATGCCCAGGCCATTGGAGTTGTACGCCAGGACCGGCCTCGGCTCGCCGCCCAGCAGCCGGACCACCGGCTGGCCGAGCGCCTGGCCGAGCGCGTCCCAGGCGCACATGTCGATCGCCGCCATCGCGAACACCACGATGTTGTGGACGCCAAGCAGCGTGAAGCGCGCGCGCAGCTTCTTCTCGATTTCGAAAGGAGAAACGGCATCGCCCTTCAGCATCTCCGCCATCGCTTCGACCAGCGCGGCAACTGGTTTTATATTTTCTTTAGCAATACAAAACAAATAGGAGCGGCCGACAATGCCACCGTCCGTCTTCAGGTCCACCAGCAGCAGCGGCGCGACGCTTACCGCGCCGGTGCTGGTCTTGAGCGGGCGGCGCATCGGCACCACCACCGCGCGCACGGAAATCGACCGGATCTTCAGATCTGCTTTCATGGTCAGGGTTTTCCGCCGGGGCCCCAGATCGACGGCGGCGCGGCGCGCGGATCGCGCTCGCCCCAGGTGCCG
>JANNXB010000227.1:0-7590 GCA_031409355.1 Betaproteobacteria bacterium
CTACGCGCGCCAGTTCCTGGAACTCATGGAGAAGCCGGACGTCGACCTGATCGAGGGCTTGTCGCCCGCGATTGCCATAGAGCAGAAGGCGGCAAGCCACAACCCGCGCTCGACGGTCGGCACCGTGACCGAGATCCACGACTACCTGCGCCTGCTCTACGCGCGCGTCGGCACGCCCTACTGTCCCGACCACGGCATCGCGCTCGAGGCGCAGACGGTGGCGCAGATGGTGGACCAGGTGCTCGCGCTGCCCGAGGACGCGAAGCTCCTGATCCTCGCGCCGGTGGTGGCGGGGCGCAAGGGAGAACAGGTGGAGCTCTTCGACGAGCTCCGCGCACAGGGCTTCACGCGCGTGCGCGTGGACGGCAAGGTGCACGAACTCGAGCACATGGCTAACGCTCCGCGCCTGGCGAAGAATTCGAAGCACACGGTGGAAGTGGTGATCGACCGGCTGCGCGCCAAGGCGGAATTCAAGCAGCGGCTGGCCGAGTCTTTCGAGACTGCGCTGCGCCACGCGGAAGGCAAGGCAATTGTTTTTGACCTTGATAGCAAGAAGGAAATTCTTTTCTCGTCGAAATTCTCCTGCCCAAAATGCGACTACGCGCTCGCCGAGCTTGAGCCGCGCCTGTTCTCGTTCAACAACCCGATGGGCGCCTGCCCGCGCTGCGATGGCCTGGGTTCGGTGGAGTTCTTCGACCCGCGCCGCGTGGTGGCGCACCCGAACCTGAGCCTCGCCAGCGGCGCGATCAAGGGCTGGGACCGGCGCAACCACTTCTACTATTCGATGCTGAATTCGCTCGCGCGGCACTACGGCTTCGACATCGAGACGCCCTGGGAAATGCTCGAGGACAAGACCCAGGACCTGATCCTGAACGGCTCGGGCAAGGAGAAAATCGCGTTCCAGTACGTTACCGAGCGCAGCCGCAACCAGGTGCGCGAGCACGCATTCGAAGGGGTGCTGCCGAACCTGGAGCGGCGCTACCGCGAGACCGACTCGGTGGTGGTGCGCGAGGAACTCGCCAAGTTCCGCAACACGCAGGTCTGCATGGAGTGCAATGGCACCCGGTTGCGGCGCGAGGCGCGCCACGTCAAGGTGGCGGAGCGGACGATTTACGAACTTTCCTCCCTGCCTTTGCGCCTTTGCAGGGATTTTTTTTCGAGCTTGAAACTTAAAGGCGCAAAACAGCAGATCGCCGAGCGCATCGTGCGCGAGATCGCCAACCGGCTGGAATTCCTCGTCAACGTGGGCCTCGATTACCTTGCGCTGGGGCGCACTGCGGGGTCGCTCTCGGGCGGCGAGTCGCAGCGCATCCGGCTCGCTTCCCAGATCGGCTCGGGGCTGACCGGCGTCATGTATGTACTCGATGAACCGTCCATCGGCCTGCACCAGCGCGACAACGCGCGCCTGATCGAAACGCTGAAGCACCTGCGCGACCTCGGCAACAGCGTGATCGTGGTGGAGCACGACGAGGAGGCGATCCGCGCCGCGGACTACGTCGTCGACATGGGGCCCGGCGCCGGGCACGCCGGCGGACGCATCGTCGCCGAGGGCACGCCGGCACAGGTCATCGCCTCGCCCGATTCGCTCACCGGGAAGTACCTCGCGCACGCGATCTCGATCGCCATCCCGCGCCTGCGCAACAAGCCTGGATCGAAGCGCCTCTTGGTGCGCGAAGCGAGCGGCAACAACCTGAAGAAGGCGACGCTCGATCTTCCGGTGGGGCTGTTCGTCTGCGTCACCGGCGTCTCCGGCTCGGGCAAGTCGACGCTCATCAACGACACCATGTACGCCGCGATCGCGCGCCACCTCTACGGCTCGGCCGCCGAACCGGCGCCGCACGATTCGATTTCCGGCCTGGAGCATTTCGACAAGGTGGTGAACGTCGACCAGAGTCCGATCGGCCGCACGCCGCGCTCCAACCCGGCGACCTACACGGGGCTGTTCACGCCGATACGCGAACTGTTCGCGGGCGTGCCCGAGGCGCGCACGCGCGGCTACGACCCGGGCCGTTTTTCGTTCAACGTCAAGGGCGGCCGCTGCGAAGCCTGCCAGGGCGACGGCGTGACCCGGGTGGAAATGCATTTCCTCGCCGACATCTACGTCGCCTGCGACGTCTGCCACGGCAAGCGCTACAACCGCGAGACCCTGGACATCCGCTACAAGGGCAGGAACATCCACGAAGTGCTGCAGCTGAACGTGGTCGAGGCCGTGGACTTCTTTTCCGCCGTTCCCGCGATCGCGAGAAAGCTCACGACGCTCTCCGAAGTCGGCCTCGGCTATATCCAGCTCGGGCAATCCGCCACCACGCTCTCGGGCGGCGAGGCGCAACGCGTCAAGCTCTCCCTGGAACTCTCCAAGCGCGATACCGGCCGCACGCTCTACATATTGGATGAACCGACCACCGGCCTGCATTTCCACGACATCGGCTTGCTGCTGCATGTCCTGCACCGCCTGCGGGACGCGGGCAACACCGTGGTGGTGATCGAGCACAACCTGGATGTCATCAAGACCGCCGACTGGGTGATCGACCTCGGGCCCGAAGGCGGTGACGGCGGCGGGCGCATCGTCGCCGCCGGCACGCCGGAGCAGGTGGCTGCGGTGCCGGAGAGCCATACCGGTCAATACCTTAGGCAGGTATTGCTAAATACGAACGTTCGTACTATTATTGCTCTCCATGGCAGCCAGCAGCAAGGCAACGAAGGGCGAGCGCACCCGGGCGGCGATTCTCGACGCCGGGTTCCACATCGTCAGCAAGGCGGGCCTTGAAGGCCTGACCATCGGCACGCTGGCGGCGGCCACCGACATGTCGAAATCGGGTCTCTTCGCGCACTTCGGCTCGCGCGAAGAACTGCTGCTCGCGGTGATGGACCGGGGCCAGCAGGAATTCATCAAGCTGGTGGTCAACCCCGCGCTCGCCAAGCCGCGCGGCGTGCCGCGCCTGAAAGCGCTGTTCGTGGCGTGGCTCGGCTGGACCGAATCGGCCGACCTGCCCGGCGGCTGCCCGATGATCGGCGGCGCGATCGAATTCGACGACAAACCCGGCATCGTGCGCGACGCGCTCGCCACCGGCCAGCGCGCTTGGATCGACACGCTGACGCGCGCCACGCGCCAGGCGATCGAGCAAGGCCAGCTCTCGCCCACTGCTGACCCGGAACAGATTTCGTTTGAATTGTTCGGCATCGCGCTGGTGGTGCACCACCACCGGCGCCTGCTCGGCTACGAGAAAGCTCGCGCCCGCGCGCTCGCCGCGTTCGAAGCGCTGATCGAGCGCCACGCATTTTCAACCCCGCGCGCCAAGCGCGCATCCCGCTAGAGAAAGGAATCGCCATGCATCTCGCTCTCGCACTGCATAGAATAAGCACGAACGTTCGCTTCCTCACCGGTTCGCTGCTGCTGCCCGAGTACGCGGCGGCGCTCGCCGAGCGCCTGTTCCTCACCCCGCCCGCGCCGAAACTGCCGCAAAGCACGTTCTTTGATTTCCTCGACGCGCGCTCGAGCTTCGTCGAATACCGCGGGCGCAGCCTCGCCACCTGGCGCTGGGGTCCGCTTGAGGCGCCCGCCGTGCTGCTCGCGCACGGCTGGGGCGGCCACGCGGCGCAGATGCGCGGCTTCGTGCCGCGCCTGCTCGCCGAGGGATTCCGCGTCATCGCCTATGACCAGCCGGCGCACGGACTGTCCGAAGGCAAGCTCACAGGCCTGCCGGATTTCGCAGGCGCGCTGGCCGCAGTGGCCGCGCATCATGGAAATGTGCGCCATGTCATCACCCATTCTCTGGCCGGCGCCGCAGTGGCGATCGCGATTTCACGCGGCATGCCCCTGGCGAGCACGGTGCTGGTCAGCCCGCCCTCCGACCTGGTCGGCTATTCGCGTCGTTTCGCTCGCTGGTACTGGATGCCCGAGGCGCTGCGCCGTGCCATGCAGTCGGCCATCGAAGAGCGCTTCGGCCTGCGCTGGTTCGAGATCGAGATCCCGCGGCTCGCGCCGCGCCTGAGAACATCGGCGCTGGTGATCCACGATCGCGGCGACACCATCGTGCCCTTCGCGCAGGGCGCGGCGCTGGCCCGCGCCTGGCCCGGCGCGCGCCTGCTAAGCACGCAGGGCCTGGGACATGGCCGCATCCTTGAGAGCGACGTCGCCACGCGCGCAGCGGCGGATTTCATCGCCGGCAAGTCCGAGGTGGCAAGCCCGGCCGCGCCCGCGTTGCCGCATCCCGCGCCACTGTACTGATCATGCTCGCCTGGATCACCGCCGCGGTCTTCGCCTGTCTGGGGTTGCTGCATTTCTACTGGGCGCTCAGGGGCGTGCCAGGAAACAGCGCGGCGATCCCGGAAATCAACGGCGTCCCTGCGTTCAAGCCATCGAAGGCGGCGACCGCGGCCGTAGGCGTGGTGCTGCTGGGCACTGCAACGATCGTGCTGATGGACGTCGAAGTGCTGCTCGCCGGGGCCGCGGCCGTGCTTATCCTGCGGGCGATCGGCGATTTCAGGCTGGTGGGCTTCTTTAAGCGCGTGCGGGACTCGCGTTTCGCCCGTCTGGATACTCTGCTCTATTCGCCACTGTGCCTCGCGCTCGGCGCGGCGCTTGCGCTGCTGGCCGCAAGCTAAACTTCCATGGAATCCAAACGGAAAGCAAAAAATACATGACCCGTTCGTTGAGCGTTACCTGGGACGACCCGATCGCCGCCTTCGCCGCGGGCAAGGCGCTGGCCGGTATCGACTACATGAGGGAGATGATCGCCGGGAAAATCGCGCCGCCGCCGATCATGCGCCTGATGGGCTTTCGCCTGACGCAGGTCGGTGAAGGGCTGGCGGTGTTCGAGTGCGAGCCGGGCGAGCAGCACTACAACCCGATCGGCGTGGTGCACGGCGGCCTCGCCATGACCCTGCTCGATTCGGCGATGGGATGCTGCGTGCACACGCGGCTGCCGGCGAACACGGGTTACACCACGCTGGAAGCGAAGGTGAACCTGGTGCGCGCGATTACGGCCAAGACCGGCACGATCCGCGCCACCGGCAAGGTCATCCACCTCGGCGGCAAGACCGCCACCGCCGAAGGCAGGATCGAAGATGCTGCGGGCAAGCTCTACGCCCACGGTACCACCACCTGCATCATCCTGAATTGAGAACCTGTCCTCCCCAACGAATGCGCCGGTCATGGAATTGCGCGACGCCTTCGCGGTGTCCGATCGACACCAGCGTGGTGCGAGGCAGCTGCTCCTTCAATAACCGGTAGAGCGCAGCCTGCGCATCGTCAGGCAGCGCGGCGGTTGGCTCGTCCATGAACAGCCAGTCCGGCTTGTTTAGCAAAGCCCGCGCGATCGCGAGGCGCTGCTGCTCCCCGCCGGACAGCAGCTGCGCCCAGCTCTCCTCTCGCCCGAGGTCGCCCGACAGCTGCTCCAGGCCCACCGCGGAGAGCGCGGCACGCGCATCCTCGTCGCTGATTGCGCTTTCTTCCATCGGGTAGGCGACGGCGAGCTTCAGCGTGCCGATCGGCAGATAGGCCTTTTGCGGCAGGAACAGCAGCTTCGCTCCGCCGTTTGTACCTGCGGGCAGCGAGATCTTTCCCTTCCAATACGGCCAGATGCCGGCGAGCGCGCGGAACAGCGTGCTCTTGCCCGCGCCCGACGGCCCGGTGACCAGGACGGACTCACCTTTCTTCAATACGAGATCCGTGGCCGCGAGCAGCGGCCTGCCCTGCGGCAGGTTCAACGCCAGTCCCTCCAGCGAAAGGTCGGGGCCCCCGCCTTCGGCACGGTCGCCATCCAGGCGCGCGGCCTCCGCGCGCGCGCGCGCGATGGCTTCCGTGAAGCCGGTGAGCCGGTCCACCGTCGCTTTCCAGTTGGCGTAGCTGGTGTAGGCATTGATGAACCAGGACAGCGCGCCCTGGACCTGGCCGAACGCGGACGCGATCTGGAAGATGCCGCCCAGCGGCATGGCGCCGGAAAAGAAGCGCGGCGAAGCGACGACGAACGGGAAAATGATCGCGAGTTGGCCGTAGAACGACTGGAACCAGCCGAGCTGCTTCTGCTTCAGCATCTTGGCCCACCAGGTGGCGATCACGCTGCCGAAACGCCCGCGGAAGTTCGCATACTCGCCCGCCTCGCCGCGGTACAGCGCCACGCCCTCCGCGTTCTCGCGCAGGCGCACCAGCGCGTAGCGGAAATCGGCCTCGTTGCGCTGCAGCTGGAAATTGATGCCGACCAGCGGCCGGCCGATGACATGGGTCGCCCAGGTTCCGACGATCGCGTAGACCAGCGCCACCCAGACCATGTAGCCCGGAATCTCGATGCCGAAAAACGTGGCCGCGCCGGAAATCCCCCACAGGATGCCGATGAACGACACCAGCGTCACGACCGCCGACAGCAGGCCGAGCGACAGCGTCAGGGTCAGGTCGACGAAGCCGTTCAGGTCGTCCGCGATCCGCTGGTCCGGGTTGTCCGTGCCCTTGTCCAGCAGCTGCAGGTGGTAGTAGGCGCGGTCCTTCAGCCAGTCGGCGAGGTAGCGCTCCGTGAGCCAGGTGCGCCACTCGATGGTCAGCATCTGCTGGAAGTAGGTGCGGTAGACGCCGTTGATGATGTACAGCACCGCGAGGATGGTGAAAGTACCCAGCTGGCGGAAAAATTCGTCCTGGTCCTTGGACTCGAAGGTGTTGTAGAAGTCGCGGTTCCAGGTGTTGAACTGCACTTCCAGCCACACCCCGAGCAGCGCGAGGCCGACCACGGTGGCGAGCAGGATCAGGCCGGTGCGGCGCTGGTCGGAGGCCCAGTAGGGCCGGATAAGCGCCCACAGGGCGGCCAGGAATCGTTTCTTTTGCATGGAGTTACCTCAGGCTGCGGTGCTGTTTCCCGCGGGCAGTTTACAGAACGGCCGCGACAGGGCCAGAATGCCTGCATGCAGCAGGTCTATCGCTTCGGCCCCGCCCGCATTGAACCTTCCCTGCGTCAACCAGCCCGCCACCTTTTCGTCTTCCTGCATGCGAGCGGCGCCGACGCGCGCTCGATGATTCCCGCGGCCTTCAAGTACCAGGGCCGCTTCCCGAGCGCGGCGCTGGTGGTGCCAAGTGGTTTTTCCTTGTATCGAAAAACCCCTGAAAGCAAGCAATGGTTTTCCACCTCGGGGCTGACCGACGAGAACCGGATGGCGCGCATCGCCGAAATCCTGCCGCGCGTCGAGCATCTGATCCGCCGCGAGCAGACCAACCACCGCGTGCCGAGCGAGCGCACCGTGCTGATCGGCTACTCGCAGGGCGCCACCGTCGCGCTGGAAGCCGTCAAGGCATTCCCCGAACTCGCCGGCGCGGTCGTCGCCTACTCGGCGCGCTTTGCCCGACTGCCGCAAGCCGGCACGCGCATGGACTCACGCATCCACCTGGTTCACGGTGAGTACGACTCCGTGGTTTCCCGCGTCTACGCCGAGCGCGCCGAGCGCGCCCTTGCGGGCCTGCACGTGCCGGTCACGCTGGACATCATCCAGGACCTCGGCCACGCGCTGACCCACGAAGCCATCTGCCGCGGCTCGCTGCGCCTGCTGCAGGGCATCTACGAGCGCCGCCGGGCGACGCTGCACTGAGCGCCGCTAAGCGGCCGCAAG
>JANNXB010000228.1:0-3747 GCA_031409355.1 Betaproteobacteria bacterium
GCGCGGTATTGGTGTTGCGGAAGATCTCCCCCATCAGTTTGAGCCCGTTCATCGACAGCTCGGGCCCGGTGGGAAAGTTGCGGAACACGAATTTGTAGCCCTGCTCGGTGATCGGCGGCGCCGCCGCGATGTTGACCACCAGCGGCACGCCGCGCTGCTCGGCGACCTGTGCGATTGCCAGCGTGTGGCCTGAATCGAAAGCGCCGACCAGCACGTTCGCGCCTTCCTGGATCAGGCGCTCGGCGCGGGTGCGCGCCGTGTCGGCGTTGCTCTCGGTGTCGGCGTTCATGATCTCGATGTCCACGCCCAAAACCTGCTTCAGCAGCGCCGGGGCGAGATCCGCGCCGCGCTGGCAGGACTGGCCGATCAGCGCCTGCAGGCCCGAGCGCGGCAGCAGCACGCCGACCTTGAGCTTCTGCGCCTGGGCGCGGACGTTTAGCGGGGAAAAAGCGGTGGCGGCGCCAACTGCGGCGGCAGCCTTGTTGAAGTCGCGACGATTCATGAATTCCCCCTCCTAGAGTTGCGGGTTGTTATAGAGCATTACAATCTACCGGTCAACGATGAAAGCCCGGCAAAAAGCACGCGGTCCCCGCCCCGGAAGCATAGCTCGTGTCGAGGGCCTGAGCTACGGCGACCTCGACGAGCATTTCGGCTACGTGCTGCGGCGCGCCTGGCGCCGCGCGAGCGGCAGACACTGAAGAAATTGCTTGATAAGCTGAGCGGATGATCACGCGACGCAGCCTGCTGGCGACAGCCCTTGCTCTTCCTTTCACCGTGCGCGGACAGGAACGCTGCGGCGCAGCGACTCCCGCGGACATGGAAGGGCCGTTCTACAAGGCCGGCGCTCCCCTGCGCGCGAGCCTGGTTGAACCGGGTTCGACGGCGGAGAAGATGATCCTGAGCGGAATCGTGCGCTCGGCGGATTGCCGGCCGCTGGCCAACGTATCGCTGGATTTCTGGCATGCGGACGACAAGGGCGAGTACGACGGCAGCGGCCACCGCTACCGCGGCGTCGTGACCACGGACGCGCTGGGCCGCTACCGGCTGGAAACCAACCTGCCGCCGCCTTACATGGGGCGGCCGCGCCACATCCACGTCAAGGTGCAGCGCATCGGCGCGCGCGCGTTGACGACGCAGCTCTACTTTCCGGGCGAGGCGCGCGATGCGCCGCGCGCCCTGGTCGTGCGGATGGAGCGCCGCCCCGAGGGGCGTTTTGCCACGTACGATTTCGTGCTGGCCTGAGCTCGCCTACGAACCGCTATACCAGTTGTAGCCCTTGTCCTCCCAGTAGCCGCCGGGATTCTGGTTGGTCACGAACAGCGCCGTGACGTGCTTCGGATTCTTGAAGCCGAGCTTGGTGGGGATGCGCAGCTTCCACGGGAAGCCGTATTTCGCCGGCAGGACCTGGTCGGCGTACCTGAAGGCCATGACGGTCTGGGGATGCAGCGCTGTAGCCATGTCGATGCTGGTGTAGTAGTCGTCGGCGCACTTGAAGCCGACGTATTTCGCGCTGGTATCGGCGCCGACGCGCTGCAGGAAGTCGGAGAAGCGCGGGCCGCTCCACTTGCCGATCGCGCTCCAGCCCTCGACGCAAATGTGGCGCGTGACCTGCGACACCTGCGGCAGGGCGTAGAGCTCGGGCAGGCGCCAGACTTTCTTCTCCTTCACCAGCCCGCCCACCTCCAGTTTGTAGTCGGTGCCGTCGACGATCCGCACCTCGTTCTCGGCGTAATAGGCGTTGAAGGGGAAAGGCGTGGTGATGCGGCTTTCCGGGAACTCTGGAGCAAGGCGCCTGGGGTCGAACAGCCATTCCTGGACGCCGTCGTTCCAGCGCGACATGCCCATCAGTACCTTCTGCACGTCTTCGTCGTAGGTGAGGTCGCAGCCGGAGAGCAGCGACAGCGCGCCCAGCGACAGGCCGCGCTTCAGGAACAGCCGCCGCTCGAGGTTCGCGAGCAGTGGTCCGGCGTGGGCTTGGAGTTTGCTATCCATTTTTCAGGCGTCCCGTGATCATGGTGAGGAAGGTTTTCGGCACCAGAACGACCATTGCCACGTGCACCAGCACGAAGAGCACCAGACCTGCCATGCAGAAAAAATGCACCAGCCGCGCGCCTTCGTAGTCGCCCATCAGGGAGCCGAGCCAGTACAGCTGCACCGGCTTCCAGATTGCGAGGCCCGAGAGCACCAGCCCGATCGCCAGGGCGATGGCGCCGAGGTAGGCCGCCTTCTGCGCCGCGTTGTAGACCGAGAGGTCGTCGTGGGCGAGGCGCCCGCGCAGCGCGTTTAGGATGTCGCGCAGCATCGCGCCGGGGGAGAGCGGGAACATCCGGCGCCACAGATGGCCGGAGACGAGGCCGTATGCAAGATAAATCATGCCGTTCAGGACCAGCATCCACATGGCGGCGAAATGCCATTGCAGCGCGCCGGCCAGCCAGCCGCCGAGGGTCAGCTCATCCGGAAAGCTGAAATCGAACAGCGGCGAGGCGTTGTAGATTTTCCAGCCAGACAGCAGCATCACGAGAACCGCGAGGGCGTTGACCCAGTGGGTGATGCGAATCAGCAGGGGGTGGACTTTTTTCATACACCTTATGTCGGCAGGGATATCGAATCCTTACATCGCCCCGGGCGGATGCGATAATCGCACTTATGACCTACGTCGTCACCGAAGACTGCATCAAGTGCAAGCACATGGACTGCATCGAAGTCTGCCCCGTGGACTGCTTCTACGAGGGCGAGAACATGCTCGTCATCAATCCCGACGAGTGCATCGACTGCGGCGTCTGCGAGCCGGAATGCCCGCCCAAGGCGATCGTGCCGGATTCCGATTCCCAGGCCGACAAGTGGCTCAAGATGAACACCGAGTACTCGGTGAAATGGCCGAACATCACCCGCAAGGGCACACCGCCGCCCGACGCGGATGCGTGGAAAGGTGTTCCCGACAAGTACGCCAAGTACTTCACGCCAAACCCCGGCAAGGGAGAGTAACTCCGTGGAATTGACGCCCGAGGAGCAGTCCATCCTCGGCGGCGGGCGGGGCGACGCCGCGAAGCGCGCGCTCGAGTACCAGATCGAGGTCGGCAAGTTCTGGGGCGCGAAGCGCTTCGTGCCCGTCACCAACGTCCACATGATGGGCGACATCGAGGTCATGGGTGACGCCGGCCTGGAATTTCTGAAAAGTGAAGTGAAACAATCCGCGCGTTGTGTCGTCCCCACGACGACGAACGCGCGCTGCATGGATTTCGCCCATTGCGAGCGCATGGGGCAGGACGCCGGCGAGGCGGTGAAGGAAAGGGAAATCATCGCCACCCTGCGGCGCATGGACGTCGTCACCACCGACACCTGCATCAACTACCAGACCGTCTACCAGCCGCACCTGGGCGAGCACGTCGCCTGGGGCGATACCGGCACCGTGATCTACGCCAACTCGGTGTTCGGCGCGCGCTCCAACTTCGAAGCCGGGCCGGCGGCGCTCGCCGCGGCGCTGACCGGGCGCACGCCTGAATACGGCTTCCATCTCGATGAGCACCGCAAAGGCACGTTCGCGGTCGAGCTGACAGCGAGGCTCGACGACCTCGCCGACTGGGGCGCGGTCGGCAAGCTGGTCGGCGAGTCGCACCAGAGCTACTACGCCGTGCCCGTGTTCCATGGCTACCACCGCACGCCCGGCGCGGACGAACTAAAGCACCTCGGCGCCGCGCTCGCGAGCTACGGCTCGATGGGCATGTTCCATTTCGTCGGCGTCACGCC